>CADCQX010000203.1 GCA_902803695.1 Oscillospiraceae bacterium | reverse complement strand
TATGATATTTAAATAAAGGAGGAAATAATTATGGCTAAATTAAATCCTATTTGCCCTGAGATCTCAGATATGTTCTGTGGTCTTGTAGAATCTGCATCAGCTGTCTTTACTTATCATTTAGTATTAGGTGGTGGGTATGCGAATACAGAACATTACAAAGAAATTGGAGATCATCTTCTTGCTATCATGGAACTTATAAAAGATTGTGATAAGAAGATCTTAGAAGTATATAATGATAAAATTGAAGTAATTAAATAAAGGAGGACACAATTATGAAAAAGATTCAGATCAACGGAGTTGAATTCAATGATTTTGGAATCAACAATTACACTAACGGAATGCATGCAATTAGTTGTTATCCCATGCCGGAAAATATGGTGCAAGATGTTTTGGCAGGAAAATACTATGGTGTGTATCTCAATCCATCTGCTCCTTGTGGCGAAGAGTTCTTTGGTGTATTTGGCACTGAAGAACAGTACAAGGAATTCAAAAAGAGACAGGAAGAAGCACAAATCTCTAAGCGTGTCATTGATACTGCTGGCGGTTTTAACGCTTTTCAGAAACTATCTCCGGAAAAATATCACAAAATAGAGACAGAAATACGATCAACTTACAAAAATTGGTGGGAGGAATAGCCATGACACAGACTTTACAAGAAATTGCTGAACTGTACGCAATCGGCAGTATTAGCGAAGTGGATGTAACTTTTCTGTTACAGAAATCCAATGAACCTTATCACTCTTTCGAAGAGTTGCCTGCTGAATTTCACAATTATGTGAATGAATTCATTGATGATATGAATTACGCTAACGCTGGAGCCTCGTTATGACAGTCAAAATTTACAATAAGGAAACACATCAAAATGATGTAGAGTATGCTCCTTCCATCATCATAAACAATAACATCTTTATTGGATATGATGGTGATGATGTATTGTTCTCGTACCAACTCGATAGCAATATTCGAGTAGATATTGAGGATTAAATCGAACAATTCTAACGTGGAAAGATAGTAAAAGAACTGGGAGTAGTTCTTTCCATCAGAGCGTTACATGATGGTTAATCAAGTACTGTTAGAAAAGTTCAACCTAGACTCACGTTGAGTCAAAGCTGGCGAGCTTTAGTAAACGCAAAAACGAAGAGATGAAGAACAACAACATCGACTTCAAGAACGCTAAGATCAACACTCGTGAAGACATCAAAACCTTCACCATGGCTGAATTGATGGATGAGGCTAATGCTGAACAGCTGGCCGAATTCAAGAAAATCGGCAAGAACAAGGGAATTGGCTACTTCTTCTATGCTGGGGAAACAATTACCTTCCCTAGTAAAGAAGATGCAAGAATCTTCGTAGAAGATTTTGAAGTAGTCAATGGAAACATACAGCTTTTGCTGTCTGTATCCGCATATCATGAAAGATATGGATACTTTCCATTCCCACTTTCTATCACCAGAAGAGTGCCTATCAACGAAGTTGTTGATGATCAGGGTGCAACTGATCTTGAATTACTGCTGAAAGATAATCCAGTAGGCAGTAAATTGATTATGCAGCAGCCTGACTGGAGTAGGATGACATATCTGTTAGGACATGTTGTTCAAATTTCTGAAGTATGCAAACTGCATCGTCCATCGTTTGATAAAGATGCATCTGGAAACTTGCATCCAAATATGGAGAAATTGCGAACACTGGTTTGCTACAAAATGAAGTTTGAAGAATAAACTTCATTTGGCCTTATAAAATATAGCTGGGATTATTCCCAGCTTATTTTTTTTCTTTAGGACTAAGACACCTCCCAGCACTGACCAAACTTTGAAAACCAAATCCTAAAACACATGAAAAATATTGCAAAAATTACTGCTGAAAATGCAGCTCCTCTGTTTGGGGAGAAGGATCGTCCCAGTACGCTGATTACTGGCGAAGATCTCAAGGGTCTGAAAGGTGAAGGTGTCAACTTCGAAACCTATACCATGCGTGTAGGTGATGTCCTCACTTTCCCTACTTTCGATGAAATGGTAGTGCGTTCTCAGCCTGTCCGCAAAGACAGTGAGACCAAGGTGTTCTATGTCGCCTGTGAGCGCACTCGTAACGGTAAGAAGCAGAACAGCTGGTTCAATGTCAACTCGCTCGCAAAGCGCGATGCTGACAACAACCCTGTGTACCCTGAGTGGTATGAACTCGGCAATGTGGAAGCTCGTCTTCAGAAGCTGGCTGAGATCGGTGCAATTACCGCCAAGGAAGAGATCACTGTCATGGTACCCACCTTCGATGGCAACAAGCGAGTCTACAACGACCAGCTCAAAGAAGATGGCACTACCATCCAGGTTGCTGCTTCTCACGAACAGCCTCATGTCGCCGTCATCATTCCTGTCGAGTAGGATGCTCAAAAGAGTCACTGTCTTAGGTAAACTAGATGGTGACTCTTTAATCAGTAATATAGGAAGACTCAGTATCCGTAACGCAAAGTATTGAGAACCAAACTTTGGATACTGAGTTCTTTCTAAGAATTACCATACCTGAGAGATCGTTATGTTTATAGAGAAGGAAAACTCTTAAAACCATTAATGTGCTTGTGTAGAAGTGATTAATCTATATCGAGTATGTTAAGAAAAACAATAGGGCCTAATCAGCCCTTATTTTTTTATGTAATTTTTAACACGTTTCGGTAATTATTCTGAATGTACTTTGACCGGTATGTTTGGATAGAATCAATGTGAAAATTACTCCCCAATTACATGGCGTAAAGGCTAAGTGCTACCTGGTCAAACAGAGACTATTCTGTTATGTACACTGATGCCTAGGGGAGTTGGTTGACAGACTACTGTCTATGGGTTTATAGGTGGACCAGACAAACCAAACCTTAGTTATAATGCTAGATAGTCCTAGTAATATAATGAAACCTCACTCGGGGTAATACAGTGGTAGTAAGGAAGAGCCGTGAGATTAACCTTCCAAGACCACTGACTACAATTGTAGT
>CADCQX010000202.1 GCA_902803695.1 Oscillospiraceae bacterium | reverse complement strand
AAATACGAGAATTATGTATTGCCTAGTGATCTGGAGGAGAACTTCGACAAGTGCATGGAGTACGATCACAAGTGCTCCCAATGCGGTGGCAAGATGAGGATAATCCCATTAGAGACAGAAATCAAAAGTGGCACTCTTAATTGTTCTTCGTGCGGAGATATTCTTGTCGAAGACAAGGAAGTAAAGATTTTGTGGGATTGATGTAGTATAATAACTAAAGAGCAAGGGAGCTTTTACAAAGCTCCCTTTATTTTTTGGAGGACATGTATGAAGCCGATAATAGGAATAGTACCGCTCGTGGATGACAAGAAGGAAAGTTTATGGATGCTTCCGGGATATATGAACGGAGTTTTGGCGGTGGGAGGGATACCGGTTATCCTACCATTAACTAGTGACTGCTCTGTTATTAGCCAGTTGCTTGATAAGGTTCAGGGAATACTCCTTACAGGCGGACATGATGTTGATCCAAGTATATATGGTGAGGAATCACTCCCAGAATGTGGTGCTGCCTGTATCGAACGTGATTCCATGGAGAAAGAATTATTGGATCAGGCATTGGATAGAGATATGCCTGTACTCGGAATATGCAGGGGTATTCAGTTCATAAATGCTTATTTGGGAGGAACTCTTTATCAGGATCTGCCGACTCAGTTTGATTCAGATGTCGATCATCATATGAGTCCTCCTTATGATGTGCCTGTGCATTCGGTAAGTATCCGTGAGAATAGTGGATTATGTAGACTTCTTAATGCTGATAAACTACAGGTCAACAGTTATCACCATCAGGCTATTAAAGATAAGGCCGATTGTCTCAGCGTTATGGCTGTGTCAGAAGATGGATTGATCGAGGCAGTTGAAATGCCTGATAAGAAATTTGTATGGGCGGTGCAGTGGCATCCTGAATTCAACTATCTCAAGGATGAGAACAGCAGGAAGATATTTGAAGAGTTTGTCAGAGTATGTAGTGAGTGCTGACAGCCAAGATGGAATAATAGTGAACAGAAAAAAGAGGTTCGAAGTTATCTTCGAACCTCTGATTCTTTCTTAAGCTTCTAACTCATAATCTTTATATGCCTTGTTCATCAGGAATATGCCAACTACATCGAGAACGAATATGAAGCAAAGCAAGATTCCGACGATCATGATGATCTTTGGTTTCTTCTTGTTCTTGATGTGATAGATGATGGCGAACATTATATCCGGAAGGCCTGTCGCGATCATATAACAGTAAGTGAGACATGCTCCAAGGGCCATGACGAACGGTATACCCATAAAGGTGAACGGGTTCATCATACCTCCCAAAAGACAGAGCCACATAATGAGGTTTATGATGAAGAACGGTATCATGATGAGTTTCAAGATGAATGTGATCTTCGTCATAGGTTTTGTGTTCTTAACACCTGCGACTATTCCCAGTATGAATGAGACAAGTGCGCAGACGAAAAAGATGCCGATCTCTACGGCTATCAGCTTGAAATTGAAATTCGGTCCGGGCTTTTGAGCATAGATCGAATAGAAAGTGATTCCCATAGGGATCTGCATTATGTAGAGGTCTATGACTCCTAAGATGAGAAAGATCTTGCACGCGAGCATAATGCCCGGCTTTTTAGGCGGGTCGCCGTAAACTATAGTATTATCCATTATCCCTTTTCTCCTGTAATTCTGTTTGCGCTTTTTATGGTAATCGTTACGGGGCCTTAAGACAATAGGAAATGATGAAATTTCGTTAAATGTTTGTGCCGATAATAACATACGGGGAAGGGGGATACATGCTATAATGACTAACATAAGAATTGAAGGTGGGATACGGCATGACACTTAATCAGCTTAAATATGTACTGGCTCTGGCACAGGAGAATTCCATTAATGATGCAGCGAAGAAACTGTTCATATCACAGCCTGCTCTGACTTCCGCGCTGAAGTCTCTGGAAGAAGAGGTAGGTTTTGACATATTCATCCGTACAAAGAGCGGAATATCTCTTACCGTTAAGGGAAGCGAGTTTCTTGGTTATGCCAAGTCTGTTATTGAGCAGTACGATATCCTTGATGCGAAGTATATTTCCGGAACGAACGTTAAGCATACTTTCCATGTGTCGATGCAGCACTATACCTTTGCGGTAAATGCTTTCGTTGAGGTCATCAAGGAATACGGTATGGACGAATATGAGTTCGAGATCCATGAGACAAAGACTCATGAAGTTATCGAGAACGTCAGAGATCAGAAAAGTGAGATCGGCGTTCTTTATATGAATGACTTCAACAGGGATGTCTTAAGTAAGATCATCAATGAGTCTGGACTGGAGTTTACTCCGCTTTTCGATTGTCATATTTATGCATACATGAGTAAGAGCAATCCTCTTTCGAAGAAAAAGAGCATTACCATGGATGACCTCGATGACTATCCGTGTCTTGTTTTCGCGCAGGGAGATCAGAATTCATTCTACTTTGCGGAAGAGGTGCTTAGCACATATGAGTACAAGAGGCTTGTCCGCGCCAATGACAGGGCGACGCTTTTGAACCTGATGGTCGGTATCAACGGATATACCCTGTGTTCGGGAATCATCTGTGAGGACCTGAACGGTACGGATTACTGTGCGGTAAAACTTAAGACGAACGAGAAGATGACCATCGGTTATATCTCCAGGAAGTCGTCGGTACTGAGTGAACTTGCAGAGAAGTATGTGACCGAGCTTGCCAAGTACAAGGAGAAAGTCCTTAAGTGATGGGCCTGTTATAACTTTTAGTTATCGATTGCTATACGAAAATGCAATTATCCAAGAACCGAACCTGATGATAACATTCCTAATAACATTCAATTGTTAGGGGAATTTTTGATGGACAGAGGAATAAATACCCGATGTCTGCACTTGGAAGAGACCGAGGGCAGGACGGAAAACTACGGAGCACTGAGCTTCCCGATATATCAGACGGCAACATATGCACATCCCGGCGTAGGGAAGAGCACGGGCTATGACTATAGCAGGCTTCAAAACCCGACAAGAGAGCACCTGGAGAAGGTGGTCGCTTCACTGGAGAAGGGTACGGAGGCTTTCGCGCTTAGCAGCGGAATGGCTGCTATCACGCTGTTGTTTGAGTTATTCAGGCCGGGAGATCACATAATAACCGAATCAGACCTTTACGGCGGCAGCATCCGCCTGTTCGATAATGTGTCGGCGAAGAATTCCTATGAATTTACGAACCTTAACTGTAGTGTGGCTGATATCGAATCAGAGATCAGGCCGAACACAAAGGCGATCTTCATTGAAACTCCCACAAATCCGATGATGAACGTGTCAGATATAGGAAAGATCGCGGATATCGCGCATCGTCACGGACTCTTGCTCATCGTCGACAATACATTCCTGTCACCGTATTTCCAAACCCCGTTGGAACTCGGAGCAGATGTGGTCGTTCACAGCGGCACCAAATTCCTGGGCGGACATAACGATACACTTGCGGGATTTATAGTTACGAGTAACGAAGAAGTGATCGAGAAACTTCGATTCCTCATAAAGACAACGGGCGCGGGACTGTCTCCTTTTGACAGTTGGCTCATCCTTCGAGGAATCAAGACTTTGGGTGTCAGGATGGAGAAGGCGCAGGCTAATGCGACGGTTCTCGCGAAGTGGCTCAAGGGATGTAACATTGTTACAAAAGTCTTTTTTCCGGGGCTTCCGGAGCATCCGGGCTATGAGATCATGAAGAAGCAGGCAAGAGGCTTCGGATCGATGATCACTTTCAATGCGGACACCGAAGAGCATGCTTTGAAGATCCTGGAGAAGGTCAAGATGATCAAATTTGCGGAAAGTCTCGGAGGAACAGAGACGCTCATTACCTATCCGACTACGCAGACACATGCTGATGTCAGCGAAGAAGTTAGGCTTAAGAACGGGATCACTCCCTGTACTCTCAGATTGTCTGTCGGCATAGAGGATGTTGAAGATCTCATAAGTGAACTTAAGAATGTTTTCGAGAATATAGATGATTGAAGGAGATCATATGACTGAACGCAATCTGAATTTTGACGAATATATCGAGAGGCACGGTACCGACTGCCTGAAGTACGATCTGGCGGTCAGAAGGGGTTATCCTGAGGACGTGCTGTCGCTGTGGGTCGCGGACATGGACTTTAGGACCAGTTCCTACGTGGAAGACGCTTTGATCGAGAGGGTCAAGCACGGCATCTTCGGATATACGGAGGTCGGCCAAAACTACTTTGATGCGGTCGCGGGCTGGATGAAAAGGCACCACGGCTGGGATATCAAGCCCAATTGGCTCATTAAGACTCCGGGAGTGGTCTTCGCGCTCGCGATGGCTGTTAAGGGTTTTACAAAAGAGGGCGATGCGGTCCTTATCCAGCAGCCGGTGTACTATCCGTTCTCGGAAGTCATCGAGGACAACGGAAGAAGGATCGTAAGTAATGATCTGGTCTTAGGCGATGACAACAGATATCACATCGATTTTGAGGCTTTCGAGAAGAAGATCGTAGAGAACGAGATCAAGCTGTTCCTTCTTTGTAGCCCGCAAAACCCGACCGGAAGGGTGTTTACGGTCGAGGAACTTACAAGGCTCGGCAATATCTGCCTTGAGCACGGCGTGCTGGTCGTAAGCGACGAGATACATAACGACTTTGTGTTTGAGGGCGAGCATACCGTTTTCGCGAAGATCAGTGAGGAGTTTGAGCAGAACTGCATCGTGTGTACGGCGGCCAGTAAGACCTTCAATCTCGCGAGCATGCTGATATCGAATATACTTATTCCGAATACCGAGATCAGAAGGCGTTTTCGAAAAGAAGTGGCGGCCTCGGGAATGAGTCAACTGTCGGCATTGGGTCTTGTCGCTACGCAGACTGCATATGAAAAAGGCGACGAATGGTACGATAATGTCTGTTCTTATATAAAGGATAATATTGCATTTGTTAAGGAATATGTGCGAAAATACCTAGCAGGCGTAAAAGTTATCGACGGCGAAGGTACGTTTCTTTTATGGCTTGATTTCAGAGCCACCGGCATAGATCCTAAGGAACTAGATCGAAGGATCATTCATGAGGCTAAACTGTGGCTCGACAGCGGCGCGATATTCGGAAAGGCCGGCGAAGGCTTTCAAAGGATCAATGTCGCAACAAACAGGAGCACGGTCGAAGAGTGCCTGGAAAGGATAAGGACCCGTGTTCTCTACTAAGCATACAGGAGGGATTATTATGGGTTGTCAGGTTTCTGATCCTGAGATAAATGATCTGGTAGATCTGATTCTTAAAGACTACGAGGATGACAGGACGGTAAATAAGATCGATATCTGTAATCAGCCTAACAAAGAGGCGATAACGGAAGTCATCGACAAGCTTATGAATATTCTCTTTCCGGGATACTACAGCGGCAAGGTCTATAAGATCTATAGTCTTAAGAACAACATGTCAGCTGCTATAGAAGATGCAGTTTTCCACATCAAGAAGCAGATATCCATAGTCCTCAAATATACGGACAAGAACGACGAGCTCTCAGAGCAGGAGTATGACGAGAAAGCTAAGGAGATCACGCTTAACTTCATGCGCAAGATCCCTGAGATCAGGGCTATTCTGGAGACAGATATCGAAGCAGCTTATGAAGGTGACCCGGCAGCGGAAAGCAAGGATGAGATCGTTTTCTCATATCCGGGATTTTACGCGATCTCGGTATATCGTATCGCTCATGAACTGTCACTTCTTAAGGTGCCGATCATCCCCAGAATGATGACTGAGCATGCTCACAGCATCACGGGTATCGATATTCATCCGGGTGCGACCATCGGCAAGTATTTCTTCATCGATCACGGTACGGGAATCGTTATCGGAGAGACGACTATCATAGGCGAACACGTCAAGATCTATCAGGGCGTTACACTCGGCGGAATCTCGACGAGCGGCGGCCAGAAGCTTCACGGCAAAAAGCGTCATCCGACCATCGGAAATAACGTTACCATCTATTCAGGTGCTTCCATTCTCGGCGGTGAGACGGTTATCGGTGACAATGTTGTTGTCGGCGGTAATACTTTCATCATCAATTCTGTCGAGAAGGGAACAAGAGTAAGCGCCAAGAAACAGGAACTTAAATTCAAGAGCAACGAGTGAGGTGGCCTATGACCATTTTGCAGCTTAAGTACGTTATAGTCATTGCAGGTTCCAAGTCATTGCGCGAAGCTGCAAGCAGACTTTTCATATCCCAGCCGGCATTATCTTCGGCTATAAGAGAGCTCGAAGAAGAACTGGGGATCAAACTTTTCGAGAGGACAAATAAAGGAATACTCCTTACCGAGCAAGGTAAGGAGTTCTTGTCATATGCCAAAGAGGCAGTGAGTCAGTACGAGCTCATCGAGGATCGTTACCTGGGCCGCGAGCATGAGAAGATGCATTTCAGCGTGTCGATGCAGCACTACGTCTTTGCTCTTCATGCATTCATGAATGCAGTTAAGGAATTCGATACCGGCAAGTACACATATTCAGTTCACGAGACCCGCACTGATGAGGTCTTGAGCAGTGTTCGTGATCTGACAAGTGAAGTCGGCGTGCTTTCGTTTTCGGGAAGTAACGAGAAGGTAATGAAGAAACTGTTCCGCGAGTACGGACTGGAGTTTTATCCTTTGCTGACCCGCGAGACTTTCGCATATGTCTGGAAGGATCACCCGCTTGCCAAGCGTAAGGAACTGTCTCTTGATGATCTTCGTCCATATCCGTGCATTTCTTTTGACCAGAGCTCCGAGAGCGATTTTTATCTGGCGGAAGAAGCACTTGGGAACTACGAATTCGATAAGATCATAAAGTCAAATGACCGTGCGACATCGGCCGAACTTATGGCGACGCTGAACGGTTACTCGATCGGAACAGGCATCATGATCGCCAGTAAGACCTTGAAGGAAGGCTTTGTCACCATAAAGCTCAAAGAGGAAGATCCTCTCACCATAGGCTACATCATCAGAAGCAACCACAAACTCAGCGACATCGGCAGGAAGTACGTGGACGAATTGCTGAAGTTCAAAGAATGATCAACGTCCTATAAGGATAAACAGAATTAGGCCAGTATAAGCAAAAGTTATCGCAGACGATAGAAGTTAAGAATTAGTCAGCGCGAGGATTAAATGATAATATTCTCGCAAGAAACGAAAAATGTATGCTGACTGGAAAGACCGGAGGTAGACAGGAAAGACCACCCCGGTCTTTTAGTTTGCAAAATTTCGGAGGACAGAAAAATGAAGATGTTAAAAAAGATCGCCGCGTTAGTGCTGATAGGAGCCGTTTCTTTAACCGCGCTCACAGCCTGTAACAAGGAGGAGTCAAAAGACGACGGCGATGTTGATATAGTTATCGGAACCGCGAACGGTTCTTTGTGTTTGGCTCCGCTTCATATCGCTATCGATAACGGATACTTTGAGGAAGAATTTAAGAAGGCAGGCGTGACCTGGCGAGTCGAGGAGATCGACATGGGTAACATCTCTGACCTGGTAGCATCCGACAAGATCGATGCTTCCACACAGCTCGCAGGAGCGATGATCCCTCAGATCGATAACGGACTTGAGATTACATTCACCGCAGGAATGCATACAGGATGTACGAAGGTCTACACCAAACCTGATTCAGGCATCACCGAGCTTAAGGATCTCAAAGGCAAGAAGATCGGTGTTCCGTCTCTCGGAGACTCATCCGTAGTTGCTCTTAAAAGAGCCCTTTACGATGAAGGCATCGGCGTAACCACAGAGAACCTTGAAGTCGAGTGGGTAGTATATGGTCTTACCGATCTTCCTTTGGCTCTCCAAAACGGTGCCATCGACGCAGCTGCACTCCATGATCCGGTTGCATATAACGCAGAGACTGAGTACGGCTTCACGAAGATCCTGGATCTCAGTACGGACGAGAAGTTCGCCAACGAATACTGTTGTATGTCATTCGTAACGACTAAGCTCGCAAATGAGAATCCTGAAGCAGCTGCAGCCTATACGAGAGCGATACTTAAGGCAAGTGCATTTGTTCAGGCTCAGCCATATGAAGCAGCCAAGATACAGATCGAAAACAATCAGTGTTCAGGTGATCTTGATACCAACGCTTCACTGCTTGAATCTTACAACTATTCGCCGTCGGTAAGCATCGCTTCACAGACGATCACAAACGCCGCAAGTGAGCTTATAAGGATCGGTGAACTCAAATCAAACGACCCGTCCGAATTTGTAGGAAAGGCTTTCACAAAATTCGACGGAGTTCCTGACACTTATGTATACGAGAACGGTACGTTTACAGAAGTGAACTAAAAAACATCAGAGGTTTTTATGAATAAGAAAATCTATGCTGCTTTGAAATTGCTATTGCCGTTTGTTGCAATAGCATTTTCTATATTGGTATATTACGGGATCAAGGATAACGGCAAGCAAAAGCAGACCGCACATCCTTACTACCTGTGGCTAATTGGTGCCGTGGGAGCTGTGATCCTTATAGAGATAATCATCGGTTTATTCTATGAGCCGATAAGAAGTCGGATACTCGGAAAAGCTCCGTTTCTTACAGGAGTCTTGGTATTCCTGTTGCTTTTAAACCTTGTAACTTCAAAGACGACTTT
>CADCQX010000201.1 GCA_902803695.1 Oscillospiraceae bacterium | reverse complement strand
TTCCGATGTTTCCGCAGACGGATCAGTAGTAGTTAATTCAAAGATATTCGGTGAGATCGTAAGAAAGCTTCCTGAGGATATGGTTACCATCAAGACTGATGATAATTTCCAGCTTTCCATCGAGAGCGGTTCCACAGTATTTAATATCAGAGGAAAATCTGCCGAGAGCTATCCTAAGATCCCTGTAATAGGCAATAACAACAAGATCATTCTTCCACAGGCAATGCTCAAGAAGATGATAAGCAAGACTATATTTGCAGTATCCAAGGACGATACAAGACAATCACTTACCGGATGTTATATTGAGAGCAACGGCAGAGACATTACGATGGTTGCCATCGACGGTTTCAGAATGGCTCTCCGTAAGACATATGCAGGCGAAGAGTTCCCTACCATGAATTACATCATTCCGGGTAAGGCTTTGAACGAAGCAGCTAAGATCTTTGACGATAAGACAGAAGATGAGGAAGTTATAATCTATTCTTCCGAGAATCATCTCCTCTTTGATATCGGTCACGTAAGGATAGTCAGCAGACTCATCAAAGGTCCGTTTGTTGCTTATAATTCCATCATCCAGAAGAATCCTAAGTCAGTCATGACAATAAGCAAGAAGGCTTTGCTCGATGCTGTTGAGCGTGCTTCCCTTATCATCCTTAACGACGAGAGAAGATGTCCTGTTCAGCTTTATATGAACGAGAGCGGAACAGTTCTTACAGTTGCGGCTAATACTGACTGCGGTACTTTGAGAGAAGATGTTGAGTCCAATCTCACAGGTGAGAAGATCGATATCGACTTTAACGCACGCTATATCATTGATGCTCTTAAGAACATCGATGAGGAGAACATCAAGATCGAGTTCAACGGCGGTAACGGTCCTTGTATCATCACTCCTGTAGAAGGCGATGACTTTGTATATCTGATCCTTCCTATCAGAAGATGATAATAAGATCCATACATCTTAAAAACTTCAGAAATTACAGAAGGCTTGACCTGGACGTCGGGCCTTCTGTTAATATTATCTACGGTTTTAACGCTCAGGGAAAAACAAATATCATTGAAGCGATAAATGTCTGTTCATGTCTGTCATCTCACAGGACGCCTAAGGACAGGGATCTCATAACCTTTAAGGAAAACGAGTATGAGATCAAAATTGACTTATTGGACCCTGAAGATAACTATAAGACCGATCTTTCGATTGCTTATCTTACTGAAAAATCTGAAGAAAACAGTACTTCTGCTCCAAAAAGGATACTAAAACAGGATTCTATGCAGATCACCAAGATAGCTTCATATCTTGGGATCTGTAACACTGTTATCTTCGCTCCTGAGGACTTAAATCTCATAAAAGGAGCTCCTTCGGTACGTCGAAAATTCCTAAATCTCATCATAAGCAAGACATCACCTACGTATTTTGATCTATTGAACAAATACAACCGCCTCATCGGACAGAAAAATGCCAGTTTAAAGTCCTTCAGAGGAGGTCCGGCAAATGATGAGACCATGGATTTCTGGGACTATCCCCTGGCTGATATCTCAGCTGAGATCATCCTTTACCGCTACAGGTATTCCCTGCTCCTTAATAAGTTCTCATCCGGGCATCATCTGGATATTTCCGAGGAAAAAGAAAACCTTAAGATAAGCTATACGACAATACAAGGCTCTATAGAGCTCATAAATGCGTTTCTCGAAGAAAATGCATTACTTGATGCCTTTATCAACGGAAACGCTGAGAGGGGCATTTACGCGCGAATTAAGGGCATACTGAGTGAACACCTCTACAGTAAGTTCAAAGGAATGCGTCAGAACGACTCTGAGAGGGGAATTACGGGCATAGGTATCCACAAGGATGATCTGGAGATCACACTGAACGATATGTCCATGAAGATTTACTCTTCCCAGGGTCAGCAAAGATCCGCTGCATTGTCCATGAAGCTCTCAGAACTTGATATCATACGCGATTTCTGCAGGTCCTCCCCTATCCTGCTTCTGGATGACGTATTCTCCGAACTGGACGCTAAACGCCGTGTAAGCCTCATTTCCGGCATGGTAAACGCCCAGATATTTATTACATGTACCGAACGTGAATATATCGAAAAAGAGCTCGGAACGCTTGTTGACAGCACTTCCCTGCCCCGTTATTTCCACGTGGAAAACGGCACTGTAACACCCGAATAAAAAATTAATATTATAATAAGCATATTATGATATAATAATGTGGTATGCACGGAAAGTGTGCGCGGAGGTAATATCATGTATGTTCACTTGGGAGGAGATGTTTCCGTTATCGATTCGGATATAACGGCAATAATCAATCTCGAGACGAGTCTTCCGTCCGATGAGGATATGAACAACTTCATCCGGGCTGAGGAAGACGGAAACAGACTTCAATATATTGAGGGAGATCTGCCAAAATCTCTGGTCCTTACGACCGACAAAACATATGTTTCCTCAATGTCTGTATCTGTACTTTTAAAAAGACTCACAACTGTGGATCTTACTGAAAATACCTGAATTAACATTGTTACAAATGCCCTGTTATCAGTGGTTTTAATAGTTTTTGAGAGGAATGACGAAAAATGGACGAAAAAAATGAAAACCAGCCTATTAGCGGCGAAGTAGACCAGTATTTTCAGCCTGTTGAAGGCGGCGATGACGACGAACTCCGTAACCTGGCGGAGAACCCGAGAGCACTCACCGAGGACTATAAGGAAGAGATGGATGACATCGCGGCAGCTTCCGCAGGTCAGGACGAGTTCGATACATCCAACTCCAGTGACTATGACGAGAGCGACATCCAGGTCCTCGAAGGACTTGAGGCTGTCCGTAAGCGTCCTGGTATGTATATCGGTGATACGACTCCGAGAGGTCTCCACCACTGCGTTTATGAGATCGTTGCTAATTCAGTCGACGAGGCACTTGCCGGCCGTTGCGACACGATCTTTTTAACAGTCGAAAAAGACGGATCCGTTACGGTAAAAGATAACGGTTCAGGTATTCCTGTAGGAGAACATCCAAAGATGCACATTCCTACAGTTGAAGTTGTTCACACAGTACTTCACGCCGGCGGTAAATTCGGCGGCGGAGCTTATAGCGTATCCGGTGGTCTTCACGGTGTTGGTGCTTCCGTTGTTAACGCTCTTTCTGAGCATATGAAGGTTCAGGTACGCCGTGACGGAAACATCTATGAGATCGAATTTGAGCGCGGAAAGACTACAGTTCCGCTTCATATCGTAGGAAAATGCGATGTTTCAGACACAGGAACGACTACAAACTTCTACCCTGATAATCAGATCTTTGATGATATTACATTCGATTTTTCATCAATGATCTCTCGTTATCGTGAGATGGCTTTCCTCAACAGAGAAGTTACCATTGAATTGTGCGATGACAGAGGAGAAACACCGAATAATGTTCATTTGCACTATGACGGCGGTATCATTTCCTTCGTTGAGTATCTGAACAGACATAAGGAAGCTCTTCATAATCCGCCTATATATATGGCTACACGTTCAGGCGATTGTTTCGTTGAGATCGCTTTGCAGTACAACGATTCCTATCAGGAAAACGTTTACAGCTATGCCAATAACATCGCTACAGTTGAAGGCGGTACGCACCTTACGGGCTTTAGAGCCGCAATGACCCGTGTAGTTAATAACTACGCCAGAAAGTACAAATTCCTTAAGGATAATGATGCAAAGCTTCAGCCTGAGGATACCAGAGAAGGTCTTTCAGCTATTATCTCTGTTAAGCTTCCTGAGCCACAGTTCGAAGGTCAGACAAAATCCAAGCTTGGTAATGCAGAGATCAGATCTCTTGTTGAGAATGCCGTAGCTGATAAATTTATGATCTTCCTTGAAGAGAACCCTGATATTTCCAAGATCATCATGGATAAGTGTCTCTCCGCTTCCAGAGCACGTGATGCTGCTAAGAAGGCACGTGAAATGACAAGAAGAAAGAATGTACTTGAGGGTAACTCACTTCCTGGTAAACTTGCTGACTGTCAGTCTTCAGAGGCTGAGTTCTGTGAGATCTTTATCG
>CADCQX010000200.1 GCA_902803695.1 Oscillospiraceae bacterium | reverse complement strand
CATTCTTTTTGGTTTTCTTTTGAATTCCCGTTATTTGTACAGTCCTATAGCGGTACATATGACTGTATTTATTTGAAGACAAATGGGAAGGTCTCATTATAGTACCTTTGAAACCCAGTAATCTATCCCTATTCACAGAGACTGAATACGGGATTTTCTTGTAAAATACAGCAAAAAGTTCCTGGTCATAGGGATTACTTGCTGTATTCTTGCTTAAAATCCAGTATTGTCTCCCTATCAGCAGGGAGAATCAACTGGTGTTTCATGGCAGGGTTTCACAGAACAAAAAGCAGATCCACTTCAGTGTGAACCTGCCTTTTATGATCCAAATTGTGTTTTGAGACGTTTTTGTTCAAAAAAGTTTACTTACCGATTTCAATCGTCTGACCGTATTCAAGGACTAGGCGTCCTTCAGGGGTGAAGTTGTCGGATTTCCTGCTGCCGTTCTGATCGAACTCGTGGATCGGTATGTTGTTCTTGGCTCCGACTATAGTTGCGACCTCGGTTGCTTCCTTGGCATCCATATTGAAGACTCCGTCGATCGGATACATTGCGTAGTCGATGTCCCGGGATTGAAGATCCTTCATCTGATCGATCATGGAAGTGTCGCCTGCGTGGTAGATGGTGACACCGTCAACGGTTACGAGGTAGCCGACGCAGTACTTTACGTCGTGGTTCGGATTGCCGCCTGCAGGAACGGCCTCGACCTTGAACGGCCCCAGGTCCATCGTCTCGTAGATGCCGTCATGAAGAAAATCCGAGTTGTCGAATTTCTGACCGTTGTCATTGAGCTTGAGCGTGGCATTAGGCATATGGTCATCGTGCTTGTGCGTCACTATTATATAGTCGGCATTTTGACTGTAATCACCCTGATAGTTCGGATCGATATAAAGGACTGTACCGTCCGAAGCTACGATCTTGACTGATGCATGGCCTATGTAGGTGAGTGTGGTCTTGGCCTTTTTGGAACTGCAGGCACAGGTGCCAAGCAGAAGTGTTCCGACGATAACGGAGCAGATTATGTGTTTCAGTTTCATCATGATGCACCCCCCGGTGTTCTTTTTTAGACTATAACATATTTTTTTGATCGAGACCTTGATATAATTCGATCAAAAGATGTTTTCGGAGGTGTTCCGTATGAACAGGGTAAAGTTGTGTTCTCTGTTTTTGGTGTCGATAATGGTCCTGATGATGGCAGGCTGTACCAAGCACAGTTTCTCTTTCGATGATATGAAGAAGACGGCCAAGAGTCTTGATTTCGAGAGAGTGGACTCTGTCAAAGAATTCCCGGATGGTTTTGAGTCCGAAAGTAATGAACTTCACAAAGACGAGTATATCGGAACATATGGCAAAAAGATTGAAGAAACCGAGCTTGCATTAGTTGCAACCTTTTTTGTCCCTCGGGATCTGAAGGTCGATGAAACGGATTTTGTCTTTGCCCGTCATAAAAACGGACTGTTTTATATCTTTTTGGTGGATTTCAAGAACGAAGATAATGCAGGTGATTACCTTGACGGTTTGAAGGAGCATTTGGAAGAAAATCTGAAGCAGGATAATATCACAGCAGAGAAGGACTATCTCGTTGCCCATTTTGTGGATCATTATTTTGGTGTTTATAAAAAGAAGGATAAGGTTCTTGTTCTGTACGGTTTTGTAACAAGAGACAATATAAAGGAGGCGGAGAAGGCGTTGGATATTTTCCTCAAGGATTACGATCTGTTATATCCGACGCAGATCGAACTGCCCGATTTCATTTATGATTGATCACTCCGGTACAGATGTCGAATATCCTGGAAAGTGTGGAATGATCCTTTGCTGGTTTTAGAAGCGTGTTTGTAGTACAATCAGTAGACTAAAACCTTCGGAGGAATATTATGGACGACGCTATCAAAAAAGTCCTTGCAAAATATGATGAACTTTCTAAGCTCATCCTCGACCAGAAGATGGACGAGATGGCTGATAAGATGATGGATATACCAAAAGACAGTGATGAGATGAGCTATGAGTCTTATCTTCAGTCACAGGTCATGGAAGAGACGGAAAGCCAGATGGCGCTTATGGAAGATCAGGAAGATGATCTTCTTGACGGAATGTCCATGAGGGAATATTTCCTCGGTTTAAGCGTAGACGAATTATTGGAGATCCAGAGATACTGCGCGGTCAATCTCGACGGCAAGGCTCCTGTATCACTTACAGAGGCGCTCGTTAATAAGGCTGAGAGTAACGAGGACGTTTACGAGAAACTCCGTAATTATGCTGTAACAACCATCGGCGAAGCTGCTTGGATCGAAGATGAGCTCAAGGATGAGGACAAGATCTTCGAGATGGAGTTTACCAAGGTAAAGGCATGTCTCGAACTTCTTATCGAGCTTCGTGACGGAAGCCTCGTAGCAGCTATCCTCGACAGATTTTTAAGTTATCCTGAGACAAGGGATTTCGTAGCAGATTCCATCGCGGGCTATGTCGAGGCATTCCCTGAAGTATCCGTTCCTTATATCATCGGCCAGCTTGACGCCAACAGCGACAGCGGTCTTTTGGGGCCATTTGAGGATCTCGTTATCATCCTCTCGAGGATCGGTAAGAATCAGCCATCAGAAGATATCTATATGGCGTTAAAGCACGCTTTCAGATATATGACAAACAAGATCTATGCGGTTATCTGCCTCATGGAGTACGGCGACGGCCGTGCCATCCCGATGCTTAAGGGCTACGTTAACCGTAATAAGGACACTATCGAGAGAGATCTTTTCTACGAGATCATGTCCGCTGTCCAGAATCTCGGTGGCGATATCTCCGATATTGAAGATCCTTTCGGAGATTTTGACGGCAAGAAAAACGTGCCTGGTGCAGCGAAGAGAAACTACCGCGAGTAATTGGGGGTGTTTTCGTGAATACCGATTACAGGGAGCCTGCGGCCCTTGAATTGATCGAGAGACTTAGAGATATTTCTGATTCCGACAAGATCGCTTTCGGACAGCAAAATGCCGGTCATATCGGCGTCAGTATCGAAAACTTCGACGGAACGGAGTCAGACGTAAAGAACCTTTGCGGCTCTCATCCTCTGGTCGTCGGTATCGATACTCTCTCTTTCTACGGTTATGAAGGTAATTATCACGACCTGGTCAGAGTCGTTCAGCAGCTTCATAAGGAAGGCTGCATCATCACTCTGTCTTCCCACATGCCGAATTTCTCTCTTGGCGGCGATGAGTATTTTGATTTCTCATCCAAGTTTACCGACGGCGACATCGGCCACAGGATCATGCCGGGCGGAGACCTTAATTCCAAGTACATTAAGTTCCTTAATAAGATTGCCGAGTTCGCAGGTGACTGCATAGATGTCTCAGGCGAGCGTATCCCTATGATCTTCAGGCCTTTCCACGAGGATAACGGCGACTGGTTCTGGTGGGGACGCGATTTCCTGCAGGACAAGGACTTTGTGGATCTGTTCAAATATACGGTCGATTACTTAAGGAATGACTGCGGCGTAAGAAGCTTCCTTTATTGTTATTCTCCTAATGGTCCTATAGAGAATATCATCGACTATATGGCACGTTATCCGGGTGACGAATACGTGGATATCATGGGTCTTGATCTCTATGACGACAAGATCTCTCATAAGGACAAGTTCCACGATAAGCTCAAGAAGTCCTTCAAGGTAATAGCCAACTGCGCCCACAACCACGGCAAGCTCTGTGCACTTACAGAGACAGGCGTCCGCGTGCTTACCGCTTCAGACGGAAACTACTACGAGGGCCTCGCTCCGAGCGGAAACACAGACCTTAACTGGTTTACGGATCTTCTGGAACTTATCTTCTCAGATGAGTCTCTTAAGAAGATGTGCTACATGCTCATATGGGCCAATTTCTCTGACACCCAATTCTGGGCTCCGTACGTAAAAGGAGACTTTTGTCACGAGATGGTAGAGGACTTTGAAAACTTCCTCACAGACGATAGGATTCTTCTCGCAAAAAGTTGTTGACAAACAGGGGTATCCTACATATAATACTACTTGCTGATTAACTCATGCGGGATTAACTCAGTGGTAGAGTGTCACCTTGCCAAGGTGAAAGTCGCGAGTTCAAGTCTCGTATCCCGCTCCATCCAAGACCGTCTAAGGACGGTCTTTTTTTGTGCGATCAACGAGGTTCTCCAATCTGCAAAAATACAGTCATAAGTACCGTTCTTTAGAACTGTACAAGTGACGGGAAAAAGCAGGAAATTACCGTCATATGTACAGTCGTTATAGCGGTGAAGATAACTGTAAAAACACGCGAAATACCGTGATATGTACAGTTCCTGTAACTGTACACTTAACGGGTTATTTGACCTTAAAGGATTCACTTCAGACCAAAATGGTTATATTATGACTATATAGGAGGACGGGATTATGAAAAAACCAAAAGCAGTTGCTGCTTCTTTATTGCTCTTTTGTGCTGTTGCGGGACTAACGGGATGTCCTCAGAATGTTTACGGACCTCCGCCGGATCTCACCAAAGATAATGCTGAACAGACTCAGGAGAGTCAGCCAGAAGAAACAGAAGAAATAGAAGAAGAGACGGAAGAAGAGGGAGAGACTGAGGAAGAAGCTACTTCAGAAAGTCAGGAATAAGTTCCTCACCAATACTTGAAGTATCCTGAACAAAAGCATTCGTCTGCCCCATATTGCAAAGTAGGTCATTGAGCTGCCAATAGTGAGCAGGGTTTACGGTCTTTTGGAGAAAACCAAAGGACTCCGATAAGCCCGGCATAGGTGTGTATTGGCTCATTAGACTAATATATATATTATTTCCGTATTTCATACATAAGTATTCAAGGATGTGTTTGCTGTCGAAAAGTTGTCCCGGAAGGGTAAGATGGCGCACGATAAGTCCGCGCTTAAGAAGTCCGTCGTCACCGATCACGACAGGTCCGACCTGTCGGTACATCTCGTCGATCGCTTCCACGCAGACTTCACGGTAATCCTGAGCATGGGCAAGCTGGGAACCCAGGGTCGGTGACCAGTATTTGAAATCAGGCATGTAGATATCAACAAGGCCGTCCAGCATCTTAAGAGATTCAACGGAGTCGTAGGAACCTGTGTTGACTGCAACAGGGATCGACAGGTTGGAGAGTCTAAGGCTCTCGGCAACAGACGGTGCAAAGTGCATTGGCGTTACCAGGTTAATGTTATGGGCACCTCGGGATTCAAGGTCGCGGTAGATGTCCGCTAAGCCTGAAGGGGTGTAGGTCGTTCCTTTGCCCGTGAAGGAGATGTCGTGGTTTTGGCAGAAGATGCAGCCTAAGTTGCAGCCGCTGAAAAAGACGGTGCCGCTGCCGCGGGAGCCGCTTATAAGGGGCTCTTCGCCATAGTGAAGTTTGTAAATGTTGACCACGGGATCATAGCCGACTTTACAAAAGCCGGTTGAGACTAGGCGGTCTGCGCCGCATTTTCGAGGACAAAGATAACATTTCATAAGGACAGAGTAATACAAGGCGGGGTGTTTGGCAAATTGAACAAAAGGTGATAGGATGGACGAGGAAAACAGAGGAAAAACGAGGAAAACCGAAGATTTTTGAATTTTTTTGAGAAAAAGTGTTGACATAGGGGACGCAGGCGATTATTATAATCAAGCGTCTAAATGACAGATATCTATTTTAAGGAGTTAGTCCATTATGAAGACATATGTTGCTACACCGGCTACAGTTGAGAGAAAATGGCTCGTGATCGACGCTTCCGGAAAGACACTTGGTCGTCTCGCTACTGAGGTTGCTAAGCTCTTGAGAGGTAAGCACAAGCCTACTTATACACCATTTGTAGACACAGGTGATTATGTAATCGTTATCAATGCATCTGAGATGGTTCTTACAGGAAACAAGCTCGACAAGAAGATGTATCGTTAT
>CADCQX010000199.1 GCA_902803695.1 Oscillospiraceae bacterium | reverse complement strand
GACTACGAACTCTACTTTGACAGAGAGCCGAGCGATCTGTTCTGCGAGTTGTGGATCCCTGTTAAGAAAAAATAATCTTATAGTTTTTGCCGAAGGCCTGTCTCACTGATGTGGGGCAGGCCTTTTTTGTGGTGAAGTGCAATTCGCCACGGGAAAAGTGCAAGTGACAACAGAAAACGCAATTCGGGATTTGGCGGTGATAGTATCCTGTCAACGAAATAATGACGGGAGAATGAAGATGAAAAAATTTGTTGGAACAGCATTGATGTTCGCGATGGCGATGAGCCTGGTCGCAGGATGTGTTAGAGTAGAAAATCCTGCGGAAACGGAGACATCGGAGACGGTCGCCGCGGAAGTGAAGATGGGGCTCAAGGATAACTTCTATTACTATGTGAACGGCGATGAGCTGAAGAGTGAGGATGTTATCTACGGACAGGCTTATGCGCAGGGATCGTTTGACCAGGAGCTCATCAATGACAGGATCAAAGGGATCATGGATGAGGTTTTGAAAGGTGACGGATACGTGAAGGGCAGCGAGGAGGATCTCGTTAAGACTGCATATAACTATTATGTCGGATATGATTTCGAGAATAGCGGAGTACCTGATGATATAGAGGCGATTATCGATGAGATCAGGGGCGCTGAATCGATGGAAGAATTGATGA
The DNA here is from genome assembly GCA_902803695.1 of Oscillospiraceae bacterium. Classification (GTDB taxonomy): domain Bacteria; phylum Bacillota; class Clostridia; order Saccharofermentanales; family Saccharofermentanaceae; genus Saccharofermentans. The sequence goes on along the minus strand of CADCQX010000199.1, from coordinate 15,195 downwards.
AGGCAGATGCGAAGATGTGCACCGATCTCGGAATGGAAAGTGTCCTGACATTTGAGGTGAGAACGGATATGCGTGACTCGACGAGAAACAGCATTTTGTTTGATCAGTTTGAGGATATGATGGGAGCTGATTTCAAGGAGCTTGTTTGGGATTATGGATCGCTTTCATCGGTGAGAGATCAGGCAGAGGATATCTCGGAAGTTTTTTTCGAGAAAGAGGATGCGGAGAAGATCGGGCTTGATACGGCATATCTGGTCTACGATATGTTCCTGAATACAGACCAGGAGATCTGTAACTGTGCCGTTCCGCTTGAATATATCGTGTATTTTGACGAGGCGGAGATGAGGGAGAATTTCCCGGGTTTTGATGTTATCGGATATCTGAGTTCGATCGGATATGATAAGGCGCATCTGGATAAGTTCATGGTACTTGACGAAGGACAGTTCAGGTTTCTGGGACAGGTTTTAACGGATGAGAGATTGAGTGAGATCAAGATATTCGAATTGTACAGGCTGATCGAGAAATACAGAGTCTTTATCGCGCCTTCTTATGAGCAGTTCCAAGGTCAGATCAGTTACAAGGATCTCGATACTCAGGCGAAGGATATCATCATAAATTCCATGACGGATATCGTTGATCCGTTGTATGTCGACAACTACTACGACGAAGAGACGGATGAGTACATAAGAGCAATGTGCGATGACATCAAGGAAGGCTACAGAGGTCTTATCTCGAATGCGGACTGGCTCACAAAAGAGACCAGAGATAATCTTCTTATTAAGCTCGATAAGATCGTCTATGTGACGGGTATGGATCTTAAGAGATGTGATCCGGATGAGTATAAAAATATCTGCGGAAATAACTGGTATGAGATGTACAGAAATTATCTCGTAAAAAAGAATGCGGAGACTGTCGGGAAGCTTAAGGAAAAACCGGACAATACTGTGCCGGGAATGCCGATGGCGGCGGTCAACGCTTGCTATGATCCGAACAAGAATAATATAACGATCAACACGGCGATACTTAATGCTCCTTTCCTGGATCTGAATGCGGATTATTATACGAACCTCGGAGGTATCGGAATGGTAATCGCGCATGAGATGGGACATGCTTTTGACAGCAACTGTATCAAGTTTGACTATAACGGAATATACGATCCTTCATGGATCAGCGAAAAAGATGTGGCTGCGCTTGAAGAACGCAATCAGAAAGCAATCAGTTACTTTGAGGATAACTTTACTGTCTTTGAGGTGTATCACGTTAACGGAGAGAAAACCTTAGGTGAGAATTATGCAGACCTGGGCGGAATGGAATGCATAGTGTCGCTTGCGAAGACCAAGGAAGACAGGGAAAAACTGTTCACGAATTATGCGGTCATCTGGTCGATAAAAAAGACTTCCGACAGTCTGTGGGATCAGCTTGAGACCGACGAGCACAGCCCGGAGATCTTAAGGACGAATTCGATCCTTTCAACCATAGACGAGTTCTATGAAACTTACGACATTCAGGAAGGCGACGGAATGTATATCGCGCCTGAAGACAGGATTTCCAGATGGCATTGATGAGGTGTGAAGATGAAGATAATACTTAAGAATTCTATCAAGAATATATTCAAAAAACCGCTGAGGACTCTCCTCATGACGTTCACTATTTTTGTTTGTGTCGTATCCGCATTGTTCTGCGTCGACATAGGAAATTGTCTGGACAAACTCATTGACGAGATGTTCGGAAGTATCGCCACAGCTGACCTGATGATCGAGTCGGATAAGCTTATCGAGCTTCCGGAAGATATGCCGGCACATAAGGACTTCACTCTCTACATGAACAAAGAGTTTGTCTACACGGATATCGAGAGCGAACCGGGCTTCGTAAACCAGTCCGAGTTCGTGATCTTCGGTGCCGACATCAAGAAGGCGTATGAGATGGATTTTGTTGACTTCAGCGAGCTTAACGATGACGAGGTCGTCATTAATTCCAGCCTCGCGAAAAAGTACGGCTACAAGGAAGGCGACGTCATCACTCTTCACGACAGAGCACTCGGCGAGCATGAGTTTAAGATCAAGGAAGTCATGGTCACTTCCGCCACAAATCCTGTCTTAAGCGGCAGGGACTGCGCCATCATCAATTTAAGCGCCAGCGACATGCTCTCATGCGGCGTCAGGAACACCTCGATGATGTTCATCAAACTCACTGATGATGCCAACGTCAAAGACACCATAAAGCACCTCGAGGAATCACTTCCGAGAGCTTCGGTATCACCGCTCTCACTGAGCAAAGAAGACTCGAAATCCCTAAGCGACATCAAGATGTTCCTTTACATCATCTTCGCAGTGTCATTCCTCCTCGTGATCTTCGTCACCATCTCCATAAGCGAGAGGATCGTAAGCGAGCGCATGTCATTCATCGGCACCCTTCGAAGCCTCGGCATGAGTTCCGGCCGTACTTGCGGCATCCTTCTTCTCGAAAACATCCTCTACGCCCTCATTGGTGCGATCCCGGGAATCCTTTTCTATCTCGCGGTCAGAGGACCTCTTATCTCGAGCATGATGCGTATCGAAAACTCTGACGGCGTGTCCGTTCATATCGAAGCAGGACCGATCTCAGTTCTTTTGGTCATCGGAGTTTTCATCGGCGCGCTTCTGATTGAGTGCCTGATCCCATTAAGAGCAGTTATAAAAGCATTGAAAACTTCCATCCGCGATATCATTTTCGATAACAGGGATACGGAATATAAAAACAGCAAAAAACTCACCATCGCAGGACTTGTTCTGCTCGGAGTAGCGATCGTAACAGGAGTCTTTTCGACACACCTTGTACTGGCACTTATCTGCATCGTATCTTCGGTATCAGCGGCGGCACTTTTGTTCCCGGCGGTGTTCATCAAGATCTGCGACGGACTGAAGGTCTTTTTCGATAAGATCGGAAGACAGAAATGGTCCCTGGCGGCAGTCGAGGCCAAGTCACGCAAGAGCTCCGTGGGAAGCGGTGTCATGTGTATCACAGCTGCTGCCCTCTGCATGATCATCTATGCAGCCGGAATGGCCGAACTCAATTCGATCATGCACAGGGATTACAAATATGACATCAAGCTCGACTGCAGCGGCAAGTCATCGATGTATTCGTTCATCGATCACATCGACGGCGTCACGCAGACCGAGAAGATCTACCACAAGATTGTCAACACGATCCTGAACGGCGCCGAGGATCCTAAGAACACGGAGATCATCGGAATGCCTGAAGGCGGATTCCAATTGTACGGCGATCTGAAGGGCCTTCCTTCAAACCTTGACGAAGGCTGTGCCTGCATCTCGAAAAGGCTCGCCGGAATAGAGGGTATCAAGATCGGCGACACGATAAGCTTGACGGTCGATCCTGAGGGCGTGCTCCCGTTCGAGCGCGAATATAAAGTAACGGCATTTTTCGAGGATGCCAGCCAGATGCTCTACGGACGTGCGATCGTCATTCCCCAGGCTGATTACATAAACATGTTCCACGATGTTCCGGGCAGCATTCTCGTTAAATGCGCTGATCCTGATAAGACAGCGCAGATCATAAAGACATACGGCAAGAATGCCGAAGGCAATTGCTCCACGGCAGAAGAACTGGCCGCGAGAGCGAAGGGTGATTCCTCAGGCTTCATCATGATCATTATGGTCATCATCATCATGGGTATCAGCATGACCCTCATCGGTGTCATCAGTAACCAGATAATCGGATTCGAGGGACGCAAAAAAGAATGTGCCGTCATGCTCTCGACAGCAATGAACAAGGGAACATTGTCCGGCATCCTTCTTCGCGAATCATTCATCGTGTCGATAGTCGCAGGCTTCCTCGGAACCGTCGTCGGCGTCGGACTCGTAGCGGCATTTAAAAACGCTATCGAGCATACGGAATCCCTCTTCATGAACTTGGATACGGATCCGAAACTGTGTGCAGTCTTCTGCATCATCCTGGTAATCGTTTACACATTTACCGTCCTGTTCCCGATCAGGAATCTTCGCAGGATGAAGATCTCGGAACAGATCAAATACGAATAATATAATCGGAGGATTTATATCATGAATACAATAATCGAAGTCAATAACGTAAAGAAAATATTCGGAACAAAGACAAACTACAATCAGGTCTTAAACGACGCCTGCATGTTCGTGGGCGAGGGGGAGTACGTCTCCCTCATGGGAGCATCGGGCTCGGGCAAGTCCACGCTTCTTTACCTCATCGGTGGCCTGGACCGTAACTTCGAAGGTAAGATCAAGCTCTGCGGCAAGGAGATAGGTCCGATGAAAGACCGTGAGCTCTCTGACCTTCGTCTCGAAAACATCGGCTTCGTTTTCCAGTTCTACAACCTTGTCATGAACCTCAACGTCGAAGACAACATCCTTCTTCCGCATACCATCAAGGGTAAGTCCAGATCGGAACTCAAAGACGATCTCGACAAGATCCTCGCGATCACCGGTCTCACCGAGAAGCGTAAGGCAATGCCTGCGACCCTCTCCGGCGGACAGCAGCAGCGCGTCGCCATCGCGCGCGCCGTCCTCGGCAATCCGAAGATCCTTCTGGCAGACGAGCCTACCGGTAATCTCGACTCCAAATCCGGCAAGGAGATAATGGATCTTTTCAAGAAGCTCAACCGCGAGAACGGACTTACCATCCTTCAGGTCACACACTCCGAAGAATGCGCATCATACGGCACCAGGACAGTGCGTCTCGAGAATGGAAAGACCGTCGGATAAGTGGTAGTATTTTAAGTGAATTGTTATGTGGGGAGGGAACAGCTTTGCGAATCGCCGTTGTTGATGACGAGATAGTATTCAGACAGCAGATCGTCCGTATCATCAATAATCTTTACGGAACAGATCAGGTCAGCTGCTTTTTGTATTCAGACGGAAAGGAACTCATCGGTTCCCTCGGCAAAGGCATCGAACTTGACGCGATCTTTCTCGACATCGAGATGAAGGAACTTGACGGCATGTCTACCGCCAAGCTCGTCCGCGAGAAGTACAAAGACATCCCGATAATCTTTCTTACCAGCCACACCGAAATGGCTATGGAAGGATACGAGGTCGAGGCCTTCAGATTCCTCGCCAAACCCATAGACGAGACCAAGCTTAGAGAGACTCTTTCCGACCTCGAGCGTAAGCTCAAAGTCGACGAGAAAGTAGTCCTTCACAAAGACGGCGAAGACCTGATATTTCCTGTCTCGTCCCTCATCTATATCGAGGCATCAAATAACAGCGTAAAGTATGTTTTCAAAGACGATTCTGTCGAAATAAGGCAGAAGTTTTCGAGAGCATGCAGCGACATAGATATGCTCACTGCGGATTTTGTTAAGATCCACAGATCCTACTACGTGAACTTAGGCCACATCCTTAAGATGAATTCATCGGAAGTGATCACTTCCACGGGCGAATCTTTGCCGGTCGCACGAGGCTCCGGCGCCGAAGTCAAAAAGCGGCTTTTCGAGTACGTAAGGAGAACCGGACGATGACGGTTTTTGCAGCAGCTCTTTTACGATATATCCCGAACATTGTCGGGCAGAACCTTATACTTTTGTTCTTTGTCGACGGTGTTCTGAAGTACCGCTTCAAGAACAGAAAGAGGATCTGCATCATTGCTGTTGCGCTGAGCCTTCTTTTCGGTGTTCTCATTTCCTGGAATGCTATCGATCCTTTCCCGGGTGAATACCGCGTGGAGGTCGGAACTGTCAGGGTCGAAGATATCGAAGTAGACGTAAACGATGCCGATGACTTTCCCGAGGTCTCCCAGGCTCTGGTATCTATTATCATGGTAGTTGTCATGGCCGTCGAGGTCCGCGAGAAGATCCTCCGTAAGATCGCGGTAGCTATTTTCTCCACCTCGATCTTGTCGGAGTTCACGATGCTGTTCACACTTTTGCACTCAACGGTAATGGGCTTTTTCAAAAACAGTGAGATGACCGTGTACCTCTTCATAGGATCAATGTACCTGTTCATGTTCCTGGAATTCCTGCTTTTATACTACATCGCCAATCTCCGAACCAAATACGACAACACGCCGATGCCGATAAGGATCCTCTTCGTGGCCTTCGTCTTCTTCGGCCTTTTTGTCTCAGTGTTCACGGGCCTTCTGAGCGGCGAATCAAACACCAACATCCGCCGTGTCATAACCATCGTCTCGCTTCTCATGGTCCTCGCGGGCACCTTGATCTTCTTCTACATCCGCGCCGCCCGGAAAGAGCGCTCCAAGCTCCTTGACGTCAACTCCGCCAACGAGCAGCTCATCGCCGCCCAGACCGAGTACTTCGAAGCCTCCGCCCGCGCCGACAAAGAGATCCGAGCCATCCGTCATGACATGAAAAACAACATCCAGGTTCTCTCGCTCCTTCTCGAAAACAATGAGTACGACAAGATGCGCGACTACCTCGACGAACTCGGCGAGGATCTCAAGAGCACCGACGTCAGCGCCCACACCGGCAACACCATCGCAGACGCCATCATCGCCGAGAAAAAACAGAAAGCTTCCGACCTCGGTCTCACGATCAACGCCTCCGGCCAGATCAAAGGCATTGAGATCTCCTCGGTCGACATGTGCAAGATACTCGCCAACATTCTCGACAACGCCATCGAAGCCGCATCCGATCCGTCCCTCTCGGAGCTTTCATCCGACATCAAGACGATCACCATCGATTTCCGCTCCACCGGAAATTTCTTCATGATGATCGCCACCAACCCATGTGCTTCCTGTCCGGTGATCAAAGACGGCCAGATCAAGACATCCAAAAAGGAAAAGGAACTCCACGGTTTCGGCATCAAGAACATCTCCTCCGCGGCAGCCAACTACGGCGGCGAAGTCTCCCTAAGCTGCGAACCTGCCCCATACGGCGGCACCTTCACGATCGAGGTCATGATCCCCGTAAGTTCATCCTGATTTTCCAACCTAAAAACAAGGATCCAAAACGCCGAACCATATCCGGCGTTTTCTTTTTGTCCTTTCTGCTTTTTCCAACCTTAAGCAGTCTTCAGTTATATGCTGATTCTTTTATCCAACCTTGGGTTGGAAAAACAAAATCGCAGTTTAAGAAATCCAACCTTAGGTTGGAAAACCAACATGGGCTACTTGCTCTTTACAACCTCAGGTTGGATTTTTCTGCCGATTTTGAGCACTTAATGATTTTCCCGGATCAAAATAGTCATTTTTCCCCCAATAATTCCAACCTAAGGTTGGAAAAACAAAAATGGGTTTTCGAGACATAAACTTAAGGTTGGAAAAATAAAAACGCAGTTTACGAAATCTAACCTAAGGTTGGAAAAGCCTATGATAGAATGTAGCGAAAAAGGTTGGATTTATGATGGAGATCATAGTTGCACTGGAAAAAGATCTGGAGACGGTCAGTATGATCACCCGGACTACGATAAAGGAGATCTATCCGAAGTATTACCCGGCAGGAGCGGTGGATTTCTTCTGCAAATACCATTCTGAGGATAAGATCAAGGCTGCCATACAGAAGGGGAGAGTCTTTCTTCTTGAAGATGAGGGGCAGAAGGTTGGAACAGTTTCCATTAAGGATAATCACATATACCGTCTTTTTGTTCTTCCCGAGTATCAGGGAAAAGGATACGGAAGAGCACTGATGGACTTTGCTGAGGAAAAGGTCTTTGAGAATAACGATACTGTTGAACTCGACTCATCTCTGCCTGCCAAGAATATCTATATCAAGCGCGGCTATAAAGAGACGGGATATCATGTTGTAGATACGGATAACGGCGACTTCCTGTGCTATGACGTTATGGTAAAACACAAGCAATAAGAATATTGCAGTCCCAAAGGCATATACATACTCACATTTGCCTACTAAAATGAAGATAGATCAGCTTTAGTGCAAGCAGGAGATACTTTTTACTGTCATTATAGTTGATAAGATTTATCCATAAGTCCGAACGGGCGGAAATGGAGGATAAAATGGCAGACATCTTTGAGTTAAAGAACATGGCTAAAACAGCAGTGTCGGAAAATGATCTCGGCAATGTAGCAGAGACGTTTAATCTTATCCTCCAAAATTCTTCCGAAGCGCTCCCGGAGGATAATGAATTCTTTACCAAGGTCCGTGAAGCTTTAAAACTTGTCAGGGAGTACAAAAAGCTCAGCAGGGAGATCGAGACCGCCGAGTCCAGAAGAGCATCCCAGGCCAAGAGACTTGAGGACCTTAAAGAGGAACTGGAGTTTATCAAGTACAGATTAGCGATCTTTATTGAAAAAGCCGACAAGAAGGACCATAGAGGTCGTTCAAACTTCAATGGATTTCTTATTCTTGTTTTCGCTATTGATGGCATAGCCGTTGCTCTTTGGGGAGCATGGACACTTTGGTTCACAGTGGCTATCGTCGTTATTGCCGCGATCCTGTATTTTACAAACAAGATCACCAACAAGAGAGATCTCAAAAAAATGATCGCTTCTACCGAGAAAAGAGTGGCGGAATTTGATGCCGAGCTTGAGGCAAAAAAGAACGAGAGAGAGAAGATCCTTTCTGAGTACAACAAAAAAGCGGATGAGATTATCAGTATGGTATCCTGATCTGATGCCAAAGAGGTAGCTTATGAAATACAACAGATTCTTCAGTTGGAGAGAACCAAGCTCGTCTGAGAAAGATCACATTTCAAGATGGGTCGGCCCCTTGCTTACCCACAACCTGAAAGAGTGGGTCGCACTGGGATCGATCTTTACCATACTGATGCATGCTATAGCGATCGCCGTGATCTTCGGGAAAGAGAAGTTTACCGGAGGCGTCGTGATCTATTCTTTCATCAGCTTTTTTCTCTGGATCCCCACAATTTTTCAGCTTCGATTAATAAGGACGTTCAAGGCCGGAAAATATTCCATTCGTGCTGTCCGGATCGATCATCTGAATGTCGTAAATCACAAGATCTCCAAAAGTTATTATGCGGAGGTTTTCATAGATGAAAAGATCCACAAGATATGGATCTCGCGTGACGTATATCGCGAACTTAAAAATGGCGATCTTGCTCTGCTCATCAAGTATGACATCGAGAACAGTGAGATCTACGAGATAGCTCCTCCTATCGATTAATATTTTCATTCTCGAAAAAACTTGCAACTTCCTTTGCGCGGTGCTAATATATCAAACAGATATATCAAATTGATACATGGAGGGCAAATGGCATGGCAAGGGAAAGAAAGATCGACATGGTGATCCTGGGACTTTTAAGTCACGAGGATCTGACTGGATACGACATTAAAAAGAGGATCGACGGAGCGATCAGTTTCTTCTGGAAAGGAAGCTTCGGCAATATCTATCCTGCATTGAAAGACATGGAAGATCAGGAACTCATAACTAAAAAGGACATTTCCTCGAGCGGTCGCGAGAAGATCGCGTATCATATCACAAGACGCGGAAAGAAAGTCCTGGGTGACTGGCTCAAGGATGAACAGGCAAGTAACGAGCTTCGTTATGAGACGCTGCTGAAGCTGTTTTTCGGCGGGGTTCAGGATAAGAAAGTATCGGTTAGGAATATAGAAGTTTTCGAGGAGCAGGTGAGGGGTGACCTAGAGCTCCTGAAGGAGTATGCGAAGACTTTGAAGAATAGTCTTGATGATGAGGATCATCTGTATTTCTATCTCACGGTAACATTCGGAATCGATTCTTATGAGGCGTACCTTAAGTGGTGTGCCAAGGCAAAGAAACTTCTGGCGTAAAGAAGGTGACGACGATGAGACAGAAGATAAGAAAGGCGATGCTGATCACGGCTTTTCTGTTGTTTCCGGTGACAATCTGGTACTTCTCGCCGTACCTGATCATTGAGGCGATGTCTAAGCATATCATGAACGGAAGCTTTATCGTGTTCGTGTCGATGTTTATATTGTCGATGTTTCTCGGAAGGGTCTGGTGCGGATATCTTTGTCCTGCGGGAGGACTTCAGGAATGCGTTGCCATGTGTAACGTGAAGGCGGCAAAAGGCGGCTGGAGAAATAAGATCAAATTTGTTATCTGGATCCTTTGGATAATCGGGATAATAGTGACTTTTATTCTCGGGAAAAATGATGTGACTATCGATCCGTTCTTTCAGACTGATCACGGGATATCGATCGCGAGTATCAACAACTACATAATCTATTACGGCGTTCTTTTGATACTTGTCATTCCGTCGATGATACACGGAAAAAGATCATCATGCCATTACATCTGCTGGATGGCTCCGTTCATGATAATAGGAAGTTCCATCGGAAGATTTCTTCATCTGCCGCAGCTCCATATCGAAGCGGAAAAAGAGAAGTGTATCTCATGCGGAAAGTGCAGCAGAGCGTGTCCGATGGGCCTTGATGTGAAGGAAATGGTCGCAAAGGGTGAGAACGCGAAATGCACGGAGTGCATACAGTGCGGAGCGTGTGTTGACGAATGTCCGAAGGATGTTCTGAAGTATAAGATGTTTTGGAGGTAATGTCATGCATTTCGGTTTTTCATATGTGGGACTAATCTACCTCATTATGCTCATAACACCTAACCTGATCTGGACTAAGAACAGACCGAAGGATTATGAGAAATACGAGAAGAATGAGAACAGGATCCTTTTGGTTTTTGAGAGGGTCGGAAATGTTCTTGTTACATGCGCGGCGCTGATATTCAAAGACTTTAACTTAAGACCGTGGACGAACTGGTCGTGGTGGCTGGTGATATCTTTTTCGATGATGATACTGTATGAGATATTCTGGATCAGATATTTCATGAGTGAGAAGACAATGGCGGATTTCTACAGTAGTCTTTTGGGGATTCCGGTGGCAGGGGCGACGCTTCCGGTCATCGCGTTTTTGCTGCTGGCGGTCTATGGCGGGAAAATTGTTATGTTGGTCTCCATCATAATTCTCGGGATCGGGCATATCGGGATCCATCTGATGCACAGGAAAGAGGCGGTGAGCGGGGTCTGAAATAGACGGCGTTATCGCGGAACGGATATCATTTACAAGTTGCGCGGAGAGGTTATAATCTTCTTAATGGTTTATGAAAGGGAAAGATTATGACAGGCGGCGACTTTTTTGACGGATCTGATCGAAGAAATGATGCAGCATACGGTTGCGAAGTCAGCGATTATGCATTGGATCAGGTTGATTATCCGAGAGATTCATTCGCGAGCATTGCGATCAGAGTAATGGTTCTCATGCTGTCGTTCTTTTTCTATTTTTTCTTTCAGATCGCCTTCTTCTTGCCGGGATTCAATTATCTGAACGCGGGGATCTTTGTTCTCGCGACGATCCTTTTTCTTCTGGCATTTACGAGTGACGGAAATACGGCAGCGATCAAGAATTTCAAGGGTAAGAAAATGCCGTACGGATCCCCGAATATCTACAAGGCGTGCAGCGGTTCACGTCCTGAGGATGCGCGCGGAATCGGCAGCACCTGGATATCGATGAAGGGAAATTATTATGCTATCTCGTTTTTTGAGAATAAATACCGCGATTCGAATATAAAGCAGGTTTACGATACGGTCCAGAGGTCTCCGTCGATCATATGGATGAGCTCCAAGGTCTGGGTGCTTACGGCGTTCGCGAGCCTTTTGGCCTCGCCGTTTTTCTATAGGCTGGCCAATCCTGTTTTCGGGCAGGCGGCGGAGACGGATATTGCGGCCTTGGTTATGGACAGGCTGGTCTTTTATTTCCCGTCCGTGCTGGCACTTCTTTGTGCCGTTGCCTGTCTTGTTTTCCGTAAAACAAGGCACAAGCTTCTTTATGCCTGCGCCAAAAGGATCGTGGAGAATAACTACGCGGCCGACATGAGGGTCAAGACCTACGGCATGATCGAGAATGCCATGAGCCGGAAGTGGTTCTATAACGAGTGCCCGAACTGCGGCAACACCGCTTCCAAAAATGTCACGGCCTGTGAGTTTTGCGGCAGCCCTCTCGAGATCGTGTCATATAACGAGATCGATCACGACAGGATGCACCGCCTGGAGATGAAGGAGGGTGAGCATGTATAAGTTTTTCAAACACTCCCTCCTTATCGGGATCATCGGCATCATCTTTTGCATAGTGGTCTTCGTGACGAACATTTTCCATAACCTCGTCATGCCTCTTATCGAAAACACCGGACTCGAAGGCACATCGCTCTCCGTAGTGGACAGCATTATCTCTGCCCTGCCGCTGCTCCTTATAATCCCGCTCGTGATCTACATCATAGCCGGGCATATCTACGTTCAGAGACATCTCGAAAACGCGGAGGCCAAAGCCTCCAGAAAACTTCTCAAAGAGAACGCCGCAAAGCAGGTCGTTCTCGATGACAAAGTGGACTTCCTGAAGCACAAATATTATTCCAACTGCCCGAACTGCGGTTCCGTCAGAGTCGAGGACGAGCGCGAGTGCAAATTCTGCGGAACGTCGCTGGTAATAAAGTGATCGGTGACAGAAATCGGTAAGTAATCTTTATATGATGTGACCAAGTTTCAAAATCGCGTGAAAGACCCCGCGGTCTGTGATAATATGTAGCCATGAGCAAAGACGCTTTTTCATTTTGGCGGTCTTTGCTTTTTTTTGTTCGAAAAAGGGAGGTGCGCACATGGCTGCTTTTGACAGGGTTTTATCCGGAATTCCGCAGATGGACGAGTGCTTCGACAATATAAGGCTCGGCGACAACGTTGTATGGCGTGTCGATGATCTTGATCAGTTCAGGCTTTTTGTGAAGCCGTATGTCGAGCAGGCCAAGAAGGACGGGCGCAATCTCATCTATATCAGGTTCGCATCGCACGAGCCATTTTTCGAAGAGCAGGACGGCCTTAAGATCGTGAATGTGGAACTGTCGCACAGGTTCGAGACGTTCACGGTGGATATACACGAGATCATAAGGAAGGAGGGCGTCGACGCGTTTTATGTGTTCGACTGCCTGTCGGAGCTGCAGACGGCCTGGGCGACCGACCTTATGATGGGCAACTTTTTCCAGGTTACGTGCCCGTATCTTTTCATCCTGGATACCGTCGCGTTTTTCCCGCTTATCAGGGGCAAGCATTCGTTCCAGGCGATCGCGAAGATCCGTGACACCACGCAGCTTTTCCTGGACGTTTATTCGGATCAGCAAAATGTTTACGTGCGACCGGACAAGGTCTGGAACCGCTACTCCGAGACCATGTTCCTGCCTCATATCTACGAGCCGGCGACGGGTGTTTTCCAGCCGATCCTGGACGGCGTAAAGGCAGCGAAGTTTTATCAGATCCTGGGCAACGAAGCGACTACTGACCGCGACAATATGGACAGCTGGGATCGCTTTTTCGAGATGACAAAGACCATGCACGAGAACGGCATGGACGTAACCGAGCAGTGCAACCGCATGTGCAATATCATGATGACCCGCGACGAGCGCATGAGGGTCATGATCAAGGAGAATTTTCGGCCTGAGGATTACCTTAACGTCAAGAAGCGCATGATCGGCACCGGCATGATCGGCGGCAAAGCGACCGGCATGCTCCTGGCGCGCAAGATCATCGAGAACAAGCGCCCGGACATCTTTGCCAAGTTCGAGCCGCACGATTCCTTCTACATCGGCTCGGATGTTTTCTATACTTTCATTGTCGAAAACCATTTCTGGGACGTCCGCGTCAGACAGCGCCGTCCGGAGGAATATTTCAGCCTGGCTGACGAGTTCGCCGACAGGCTTAGAAAAGGCGTGTTCTCACGCGAGATGGAGGAGGCCCTCGTTAAGCTTCTCGAGTACTACGGCCAGGATCCGATCATCGTCAGATCCAGTTCCATTCTCGAGGACGGATTCGGCAACGCTTTCGCGGGCAAATACGAATCTGTTTTCTGCCCGAACTGCGGCGACATGGACCAGCGCCTTCAGGAACTCGAGGACGCGATCCGCACCGTATATGCCAGCACCATGAGCAGGTCTGCTCTCGACTATCGAAGCAGACGCGGACTTCAAGCCCGCGACGAGCAGATGGCGCTTCTCGTCCAGCGCGTATCGGGATCCTACTACGGCGATTACTACATGCCGTGCGCGGCGGGTGTCGGCTATTCATATAGCCCGTACCGCTTCATGGAATCACTTGATCCTTCCGCGGGAATGCTACGTCTTGTCATGGGTCTCGGAACTTCCGCCGTCGACCGAACCGAGGGTTCGTATCCGCGTCTCGTGAGCCTTGATAATCCGAAGGCAACCACCGCCAAGACCATCGGTGAGAAGCATACTTTTTCCCAGCGAAAACTCGAGCTCATCAACCGCGGCGAAGGCGTCCTCGAACAGGTCAAGATGGAGACGATCCTGCCTTATATGCCGAACTATCTGAAGAGACTTCTGATGGAGCACGACTACGAAGTCGAGAGTAATTTCCGCGAGCGCGGCAGGCCACGCGAAGTCCTCTTTATATCATGTCAGGGCATCGTCGAGAAAGATATCATAATGCAGCAGATGCGCGACATTCTCTCGACCATCCAAAGCGAATACGACTACCCGGTGGATACCGAGTTCACCATCAATCTTTCCGAGAGCGGCGACTACGTTATCAACATCCTTCAGTGCCGCCCGCTGCAGGTCTTCAAAGACTCCGACCAGAACACCCTGCCGGAGGTCCTCGATAACGACCGCGTCCTTTTCGAATGTAAAAACTCTGCCATGGGTCTGTCCCGTTCCGAGAAGCTGGATTACATCCTCTACGTCGACCCGGTCAACTATTACAACATGCCGTACAAGGACAAGTACAAAGTCGCCCGCGCCATCGGCTCATTCAACTGGAACATGCGCGGCAAAAACAAGAAGATGCTCCTCATGGTCCCGGGCCGCATCGGCACCACTTCGCCTGAGCTCGGCGTTCCGACGGCCTTCGCCGACATAAGCGAATTCGAAGCGATCTGCGAGATCGCCGACTCTAAAGCAGGCTACAATCCGGAGCTTTCGTACGGCAGCCATTTTTTCCAGGACCTTGTCGAATCCGGCATCCTTTATAACGCCATTTTCGAAAACAATAAGACCGTGTCATATGACCGCGGACTGCTGAATGAATTTGCCAACGTTTTCGAGGATACGGATGACCTTAAGGACATCGTGTATCTCTATGATGTCTCTGCACAAAATGTGTTGCTCTGCAACGACATGAAGAGCGACCGGATAATCTGTCTGATCAAAGGAGAATGAACGTGAAAAACCGACTGATCCAAGTCGCCGCCGCAGTGCCCGAACTCAAGGTGGGCGACGTTGACTACAACACCGAGAAGATAATCGCG
>CADCQX010000198.1 GCA_902803695.1 Oscillospiraceae bacterium | reverse complement strand
ATCTTCAGATGCCTTTCTGTCAAAGAATACAGGATAGAGCCCTTCAAGGAACTGTTCGTCTGATAATTCTCTGTTCTTAAACTCTTGGCTCAGGAGGAACTCCTTGGCGCACTGTGCACCGTTAAGATCGCCGTTATCTACATGCTTACTCCAGAATGCCTTTCCTTCGGGCTCTGAAGCTCTTCCAAGAACTACTACA
This sequence comes from Oscillospiraceae bacterium, assembly GCA_902803695.1. Lineage (GTDB taxonomy): Bacteria > Bacillota > Clostridia > Saccharofermentanales > Saccharofermentanaceae > Saccharofermentans. The sequence continues at coordinate 4,377 of CADCQX010000198.1, read as the reverse complement.
TACAATCTCTCTACAAAATCGGAGAACGGAATATCATTTGTATCTGTTGTAGGTACAATAGGATCAGGGTTTTGAACAAAAGGAATATCCTGTACATCTATAGTCTGAGTCTCAAAATCCCCATTTACAAATGTTGCAGTATAAGTGGTTGTTCCTTTGGATGATGTTGTTGCCGGTATTTTAACAGTTGAAACAGAAGTAACGGTTTCTGTTTCGACAATTGAACTGTTATTAATGTTTTCACGTTTTGCCGTACATTTTGAATAATCATCTGACCAGGTGTATTCCGTCTTTTTCCATTCGTCCAAAGTGTCATCATTTTGAAGAACCGGAATGTCCTGTACATCCTTAGTCTGAGTTTCAAAAGCTTTGTTATCAAAAGCAGCTGTATATGTTGTTGTGCCCATGGATGATGTCGTAGCAGGTGTCTTGACCTTAGATACTGATGTAACCGTTTCGGTTTCACAGATTGAGCTGTCATAGATGTATTCGCGTTTGGCAGTACAACTTGTATTATCATCCGACCAACTGTAATCAGCTTCTTTCCAACAGTCATCAGGTCTTATGTTTATATAACTTGCAGGATCTCCGTTTTCATAATAGATATAGTTTTTGTTTATATATGATCCTTCAGGTTCATATATATTGCAGTCTTTAAGTTCAAGTGATTTAAGATCAGAATAATAGCTAATGAAAAAATCACTCGTATTACTGATTATCTCAGCATTATCGATCAATAAATCATCAGCTGACATTATAAACGTTCCTGCATTAACTACTAACGATACATCTTTTATTGTTAATGATGAAGAATTACCGGAATAGAATGCGATAAATGTTTCATCTGTATTCAGGGTCAATCTGTTATTTCCGGTTATCGTTGTATCACCGGATATATAAAAGTATCCGTCTATCTCTACATCATTTGATATATTGACTGTAACATCATCAATAAAAAACCTGTACGAACATTTTTGAATATCACTGGAGTAATCATCCTTGATAAATAAGGTCTTGGTCCAAATATCATAACTGAACACACCATTATTCAGAATATCATTACAGTTATCATAAGTGACTCCCGTACCATCGATCTTCAGACCGCAAGAATTCAGATTATACTGAAAATAGTTTGTTCCTTCATTTACGCTTACAGTAGCTAAAGGGATCTGAATATCTTCTCCCATTTCAGAAAAACTGTTATAGATTCCGGAACAAAGCAATATATCACTTGATGAATTAAAACAACTGCCTGATGTTTTACAACCGTTATCAAGAAAAACAGATACACATATCAGTTTCCCTTTGATCATTTCGACCAGATAACCTTTGTTTGATCCATAGATATAATCATTATCACATCCTCTTATTATTACAGTGTCATCCTCTTTTACTGTATCAATATATATCCTCTCATTATCCTTAAACTTGATTGAATAACCATTAAGATCAAGAATGATGGACGTGTGGATAGTTAAGCTGTCACAATTCTCAAGTCCTTGGGTCAATCTGATGGTCTTACCCGTGTTGTCATAACTTCCTGCAGCAGAGATCATCTCTCCGGGTGTACTTACTTCAATAACATCATCATCAGCGTTTACATTAACACTAAACAACGGAATTACAGAAGTCATTATAAAAGCGATCAATATCGCTGAAGCCAATGCAATAACGAGGGATCTAACTTTCTTCATAAAACCTCCGCAAACGAATCTGCAATGCGAATAGGAACAATAAATTATGCATACACATTAATATTTTACAACATTATGAAATTAGAAACACGCATAGATTTTATCAGGAACAACAATTATATGCCGAACTGGAATAAAAAATATATAATCAAAGTATGCCAAATGAATTAAATGTTTCTGTTACAACAATAGCCCAGTATGTTTGCCGCTGCGGAGACCTCTCCGGAGGGTCATTTAATTCTGTTTCAGGACTTGAAGGTACTCAATTACATCGTAAGATCTTTGCCGCTCTGAAAAAGGATTACGGAGATGAAATGGAAACCGAGTTCTCACTCAAGGGCTCAATAGAAATGGGTACTGTTATTCTCAATATTAGAGGCAGAGCAGATGTATTCATTAACAAAGGCGAAACCAAACACATAATCGAGATAAAATCCGTAAATTCAACAAAAAACGATTATGAGAAACTACGGCGCGAAGAGCATGAAGCTCAGCTTAAGATTTATGCTGCTTTATTCCTGTTGGCTAATGAGAGTATTGAATTTGTTAAGATCAGCCTCAGATATGTATCTATAACTACCTTGGAGTATTGTGAGAAGTCATGGGATTATCACAGAGATGAAGCTCTGGATTTTCTTGATGACGTCGCTTCTCAGTATGCTGATTTTGCGATCAGCCTGATTAATTATGAGACTGAATCCCTGAATTCGATAAGAAACATGAGCTTTCCTTATGATCATGTCAGATCCGGACAGGCACAGTTCATGAAGAACGCATTGTTTTCAATGCTTTCAAAAGAAGCATTGTTTGTAGAAGCACCTACAGGCACAGGTAAGACGATCTCGGTCTTATACCCTGCGATCAAAGGCCTGGTTAAAAGACAGTATAGCCAGATCTATTATCTGACGGCTAAGACAGCCACTAGAGTCGTTGCTTCCAAAGCTCTTAATGATATGAGAAAAAAAGGGTTATTATTAAGATCAGTTCTTCTTGCTTCCAAGGAAAGTATGTGTCCCATGGGAGAAAAATGCGATTCAAAATTCTGTAAGATGGCCATCGGATACTATGGCAGGGTCAAGCCGGCTATCGATGAAGCTCTTATTAATGATGAGATAACTCCTGATCTTATAGGCAAGATCGCCATGAAATACAATGTTTGTCCTCATGAACTTCTTCTTGATGTTCTTAACTACTGTCACGTAGTTATAGGAGATTATAATCACGCTTTCGATCCTAGAGTTAAGATCATGAGAAGCTTTGATAATCCCAATGACTCCAATGTCGTACTTGTCGATGAGGCTCATAATTTGGTCGACAGATCAAGGACCATGTACAGCGCAGAATTTAACACCACACTCATAAAGGATCTTCAAAGAGTTATCAAAGGTAAGAATCCCCGTATAGAGAATTATCTTATGCAGTTAAATCAATACTTTGACGTGATCTTACACTGTATAAGTTCACATCAATCTGCTTTCTCGGCAGCTGAAGGCATACCTGACAAGAAGACTTTGATGGCTGACGGATTTGAAGGAACGCGTGAGACGCCTAAGACCTTATATAAGATACTATGGAAGACAGTAAGATACCTCTCGCCTTTTCTGGATGAACTCGGCTCGGGAGAACTTCGTAAGGTCGCTCTGGAATTCTTTTTTGAAGCCAGATTTTTTCTCACCGTATTGGAACAGTACTATGATGATTCTTACATAACCTGCTTTGAAAAGGGACCTGACGGACTTAAAGCCAAACTTACCTGTCTTGATGCCTCGAAAAAGCTCAGGGACATCATCCAAGACAAAATCTCCGTTGTATTCTTCTCGGCTACTCTTACGCCATATGAATACTATAGAAATGTCCTGATCGGAAAGGATACAGACTTTGTAAGGCACTTCAGCCTCCCTTCCCCTTTTCCGCCCGAAAATCTTGAAGTCATAATCGAATCAGGAATATCCACTACATACAAAGAGCGAAGTTTCACCATGAACAGGGTAGCAGACAGGATCCTTGAAGAGTTGAACTATCGTAATGGAAATTATCTGATGTTCTTCCCATCATTTGATTATCTTAACAAAGTGTCCGGCATCATAGCAGAGAAATGCCCTCGCGAATATAAGTTGATCCTTCAAAAACCTAACATGACAGCAAACGAGAAAGATGAGTTCATTCATATGTTTGACGAACCCTGTGATGATGTGCTTCTTGGCGGTGCAGTACTCGGAGGGCACTTTGGAGAAGGTATTGACCTTGTGGGGGACAGACTTAAAGGCGTTATCATAGTCGGTGTCGGTATTCCTCAGATAAGTCCTGAAAGAGAGATCTTAAGCAATTACTATACCGAGAAATTCGGCGACGGTTATGCATTTGCATATAGATTCCCTGGATGGGAGAAAGTCCTTCAGGCTGCAGGAAGAGTAATAAGAACAGAAGAAGATGAAGGCTTCGTCCTTCTTATTGATGACAGGCTCGAAAAGCCTGAGTATCTTACCCTCTATCCGGACAACTGGCAGATCTGAAGAATCTGATAAGTAAGTACTTAAAGTTTGTTTCATAAAAAACGGGAGTCGCAATTGCGGCTCCCGTCTTGAATTCAAATAAGATATCAACCTCTGTCTATAGCATAGTCCTTACAGATTCCCGTAAACTCAGCTGACTTAACAAATTCGTTGAAGACCTGTTCTTTGGT
>CADCQX010000197.1 GCA_902803695.1 Oscillospiraceae bacterium | reverse complement strand
TAACGCCAAGAGGGCCCCTCGGCTGTAACTCCGAGAAATTCTTCGGTCTGTCATCTTCCATCGGTTTCATAACGGCGTTGCGCTGCCTCTGCCTTAAGCTCATGGCTGCCGCCGTCCTGCTGAAATGCTTTTTATTTGCCATAGATAACTACCTCGACCCCTTTTCTATCATTATATACTTCTTTCCTATTATTTTCGAAAAAGCATAAAAAAACTGCTCTGCCTATAAGACAGAGCAGCAATAAGTTTCTTGACCTGTTTTGATTTACCAACCGCGTGAGATGCAGAGGTAGATAAGCACTGAACATACAGAGAATCCCAAAACACAGTAAAGTGTAAATCTCTTGAGTTTCTCCTCGAGTGTTCTGCCCTTCTGTTTGTTGTAGAAAGAATCGGAACTTCCGCCGCCTACAACACCCATACCGTTATCGTTACCTTCCTGTGCGAGGAAGAGAATGATAAGAGCGAGTGCAAATACAAGATCTAAACACGTAAGCACGATAGCCAAAACGCTCATTTATGCTTGCCTCCATATTACTTCTTATTAGCCAATAGATAATAACACATGTGTTTTTGTGTTGCAAATCATTTTTTTCTGTTTTTGATCAACTTCATGATCTCGCTTACAGCAAACGGCAGAAATGCCAGCGGAATGATCACGAGCCAAGCCAGAGGATTGAGCATTGTGCATCCGAAGATCATGTTTACACCAGGGATGTAGATGACTGCAAACAGAAGCACGATTGCTAGAAGCACCGAGATGTTCATGAACTTGTTGCTGAACAGACCGATCTTGAATACCGAGATGGATTCGGATCTTGCAGCGAAAGCTCTGAAGAGCTCAGCGAGGATCAATGTGGCAAATGCTACTGTTCTCGCACCCTTCAAGATCTCAGCCTCACCGGAAGCATCGAAGAAGATGCCGCCCTTTGTAAGGAGCGCTGTGATAAATGCAGTAGCAACAGTTACAAAGATCGCGATAGCCTGACCTGCGATGGTTACCTTCATCGACTTATTGATGATAGGCTCGTCCTTGGAACGCGGAGGAACCTTCATGATGTTAGGTTCACCCTTCTCACGGCCGAGAGCCAATGCCGGGAAGCTGTCTGTGATAAGGTTGAGCCACAGGAGCTGGATAGCTGTCAAAGGAGCAGCGATGCCCGGAACAACGGAATTCGGGATAAGTGAGATAAGGAAGATTACCAGGATCTCACCGACGTTACAGGAAAGAAGGAAAGCTACGAACTTTCTGATGTTGCTGTAGATTACACGTCCTTCTTCTACTGCGCTTACGATAGTTGCAAAGTTATCATCCATCAGGATCATATCTGCGGAGTTCTTGGCAACGTCTGTACCTGTAATACCCATAGCGACACCGATATCGGCTGTCTTAAGAGCCATGGCGTCGTTAACACCGTCACCCGTCATGGAAGCGATGTGATCCTTCTTCTTAAGGCTCTCAACGATCCTTACCTTATGCTCAGGTGAAACACGTGCGTAAACGTTTGTATATTCGCAGAGATCCAGGAGCTGCTCATCAGATGTCTGATCGAGCTCTGTTCCGCTCATGGCGTTGATGCCTTCGCCCATCATGTTGAGATCTTCTGCGATGGCAACAGCAGTATCTTTATAGTCACCCGTGATCATTACTGCACGGATACCTGCCTCATGGCAAACCTTGATGGCATCCTTAGCCTCTTCTCTTGCAGGATCGATCATTCCGATGAGACCGATGAATACCATGTTCGTCTCATGCTCGAAATCCTCATGATCCACATTGTCGTGTGTTCTGTAACCGAAAGCCAGGACACGGATAGCCTTTGTAGCAAAATCATGATTAACTTTTTCGATACGCTTGAATACTTCAGGAGTCATCTCCTTTTCTTCACTGCCGTCGAAGTACTTTGTACATCTTGAGAGCACAACGTCAGGTGCACCCTTTGTAAATGAAATGAACTTTCCTTCGATGATGCCGCTGTGATATGTTGTCATCATCTTACGGTCAGAGTCGAAAGGAAGCTCGTTCTTTCTAGGGAACCTCTGATTAAGGTCAGCACTTGCCATTGAAGTCTTAAGACCGAGTGTTGTAAGTGCACCTTCGGTAGGGTCACCGATACATGTATATTTTCCGTCGGAGCTTACATTGATGGAAGCATCGTTACAAAGAACAGCTGCCTGGACAAGTCTCTTCAGGATATCATTCAAAGGAGCCTCAACTCCGTCAGGATCAAGGATCTTACCTTCAGGTCCGTAACCGTTACCTGTTACATCGTAGATATCCTTACCGTCAAAGAGCTTTTTAACTGTCATCTGGTTTTGTGTAAGTGTACCTGTCTTATCGGAGCAGATAACATCTACACAACCGAGTGTCTCAACAGCAAGGAGCTTTCTTACTACTGCGTTTCTTGAAGCCATCTTGGTCATACCGAGAGCAAGAACGATCGTAACAACTGCGGAAAGTCCTTCAGGGATAGCAGCAACAGCCAATGAAACAGCTGTCATCAATGCATTGTCCCAACTCTGCTTCTGAACAACAAGATCAACGACAAATACGATGATACAAACGATGATACAAACTATAGCGAGCACCTTACCGAGAGAATTGAGGTTTCTCTGCAAAGGTGTGATCTCATCTTCGATATTGGAAAGCTTATTGGCGATCTTACCAAGCTCGGTATCCTTACCTGTGGCAACAACGATACCTTTGCCTCGGCCGTATGTTACGGCTGTACCCATGTAAGCCATGTTGGAACGGTCACCGATGGAACAATCCTCAGCAAGGACTGCCTCAGCGTTCTTCTCGACCGGAACGGACTCACCTGTGAGGGATGCCTCATCGATCTTAAGGGATCCTGCATAGAAAAGTCTCATATCAGCAGAAACGGAGTCACCTGCATCAAGGTTAACGATGTCACCCGGAACTACTTTATCGGAATCGATCATAATGACCTTGCCGTCTCTTATAACCTTTGTCTGAGGAGCGCTCATCTTCTTAAGAGCAGCGATAGCCTCATCAGCCTTACCTTCCTGATAAACACCCAGTACGGCATTCAGGATAACGATAGCGAGGATTACGATAACATCTATCCAGCTCTTAAATCCGCCGCCTTCCCTAACAGCCATTACAGCCGACAGAGCTGCAGCACCCAAAAGGATAAATACCATAGCATCGGCAAACTGTCCGAGGAAACGTTTCCATAACGGAGTCTTCTTTGCCTCGCCCAAACTGTTCGGGCCAACTTTTGAAAGTATCTCTTCTGCCTTAGCGGCACTAAGACCCTGTTCCAGGTCTGTGCCAAGTTCACTTACGATTTCTTCTGACTTCTTCGAAAAAGCCTTTTCCATTGTTATCTACCATTCCTTAAATAAAAAGATTTATGCGAACGTTAAATAATATATTACAACATGCGCGAAAAAGAAAGACGGACAATTGCAGAAATAGTGCATTTTTCTGTTTCCTATCTCGCTATATTTTTGCAAAAAAAATCCCGATCACTTTCATGATCGGGATTGGTGCCCAGAGACGGAATCGAACCATCGACACGGGGATTTTCAGTCCCCTGCTCTACCGACTGAGCTATCTGGGCGAATAGCAACCGGTTCC
>CADCQX010000196.1 GCA_902803695.1 Oscillospiraceae bacterium | reverse complement strand
GCCGGACTTCGAAGTCTCGACAGCGTGAGCGGCAGCGGCTATTACGGTCAGCTTATGGAGAAACTTCAGACAGGTTCTTCCGAGTTCATAAGCGGAAAAGATTCGATCCTTATTGACCTTGCTTCGTGGTACCGCGGAGCTTTGTCGGAAAAGATCGGAACTATCACAGACGCGATAGAAAACCGCAATCTGATAACCTTTGATTATTATGCTCCGTCAGGTGAGAGCAGACGCACCATAGAACCGTATTATCTGGTCTTTCATTGGTCCAGCTGGTATGTGTGGGGATGGTGTAAAACGAGAAAGGATTATCGACTCTTTAAGTTGAACCGTATGGATAAACTTAAGATGTCAACGAAGAACTTCGAATGCAGGGAAGCTCCGATGCCGGAATTGTCAAATGAAAGGGTCTTTGAGCCTAATCTGAGGGTTAAAGTTTTATTTGAGCCTGAAGTAAAGTGGCGGCTGGTAGAAGAGTATGGTACCAAAAGCTTTACGGAGACTTCCGACGGGAAACTTCTTTTCGAGGAAGACTATTCTGATATCGATGATCTGATCCAATGGATACTGTCATTCGGTTCCAAGGCAAAGATACTGGAGCCTGAACAAGCTCGTGATATGCTGCTCAGAAATGCAAAAGAGATGATAAACAACTATGCGGAGGATTAAGTATGTCATGTGAGATCAATTGCTGCGGAACTATTTGTAACTATTGTGAGTTTAAGAATACGTGCGAAGGATGTATTGCTCTTAAGGGAAGAGTATTTCACGCTCCGGAAGGAAGAGCATGTCCGATCTATGAGTGCTGCTGTGAGAAGAACGGTTATAAGAATTGCGGACAGTGCAGTAAACTTCCTTGCGATATAATAAGGAGTACCAGGGATCCGAATTGCTCTGATGAAGAGTTCGAGAGTGATCTTGTAGGAAGAGTAAACAGATTGAAGGAATTGAATAAATGAGATATCCGTGGATCGATGATTATCTGATGAAGAAAAAGGCTGTCACCAAAGACCTGCAGGCCGAGTGGAATTGGATCCGCTTCATGATAGGCGGTAAGATGTTTGCTGCGATCCTTTTGGGAGATGACGATAAGCCTGTCTATATCAACATCAAGACCGATCCTCAGGAGAGTATAGAACTTCGTGAACTGTATGAAGATATTATCCCGGGATACTATTCCAATAAGATGCATTGGATATCGGTTATGCCTGACGGGGAAGTATCGGATGAACTTATGAAGCATCTTTTGGATGAGGCTTATAACCTGGTGCTTAAAGGATTCAGCAAGAAGAAACAAAAAGAGATCCTGGGGGAAGAATAAGAGTGCATTTTGTAGATGCAAAAGGAATACTTACGACAAGCGGCGGAGGCTGCGGTATGAATGTTTACCGTGGCTGTTCGCATGGCTGTATCTATTGCGACAGCAGGAGCGCCTGCTATCAGTTTAAGCATCCTTTCGAAGATATTGAAGTTAAACAAAATGCGCCTGAACTTCTCGAGAAGGCACTTAGAAGTAAGCGTAAGAAATGCATGATAGGAACAGGATCGATGTGTGATCCTTATCTTCATGTGGAGAAAGAACTGGAGATCACCAAAAAGTGTCTCGAGATAATCTATGAGTATGGATTCGGTGTTGCTATTCAGACTAAATCCGATCTTATAATGCGTGATATAGACCTTCTTGATAAGATCAATCAAAAGACTAAAGCCGTTGTGCAGATAACACTTACAACATATGATGATGATCTTTGCAGTATATTGGAACCTAATGTCTGCAATACCAAAAGAAGAATCGAAGTTCTGGAGCAGATGCAGAAGAGAGGAATCCCGACAGTCGTCTGGCTTACTCCGATATTGCCATTTATCAATGACAAGGAAGAGAACGTAATGTCGATCCTTAATGAGTGTTCCAGAGTTGGAGTCAAAGGGATCATCAATTTCGGAATGGGTCTTACATTAAGAGAAGGCGACAGGGAGTACTACTATGCTGCTCTCGATAAGCATTTCCCGGGTCTTAAGGAGAGGTATGAAAAGACATACGGATACTCATATGAGGTACCAAGTCCGAACTCAGCAAAACTCATGAAGCTCTTCAGAGATTTCTGCAAAGAAAAAAACATCATGTATAAGCCTGATGATTGCTTTTCATATATGCATGAATTTCCTGAAGATCCGGTACAGATGAGCCTTTTTGATATAGGTCTTAATTGAAATCTGTGATCTGATTGCCATCCATATCAAACAGAGCTTCTTTACCGTCGATATCAGTAACTTTGTATCCTCCGTCTGTTTGGAAAACATTTACATATTTAGGCTCGATTATCACGTTAAGATCTTCATCGATAACGCCTATGCAGTCTATGCTCATATCCGGTTTATTTATCGAATATTTAAGATGTCCCTCATGGCAGTACATAGCACCTGAGCTGTCATCATCAACAAAGCCGTCGATGGTCTTTATTATGTTCTCGTTCTTGTCCATAAGAAAGATGTGGTTATTCTGTTCGTCACCACTCTTAAGCGTCATGGCTATGAACGTATCCTTATCAACGACATGAATGTTGTAATATTTCGGGCTTATTATAAGGTTAAGATCTTCGTCCAAAAGACCGTTTCCTTGGTCCTTTACGTATACTCTGTATAGGGTAGGAAGATCGGTTGTATCTCTGTCTCCATAGTAGCAATAGTCGTAGATCTCGTCATAGATCAACGGAACGGTGATATTAAGATCTTTGTCAGCCATACCGCATTTTCCGCCGATATAGATCTTTCCGCCGTTATATTCCGTGTATTCAGATCCACTGACTACAATAGTAGGGAAGTCCTTTTCAAGTTTGATTATCATTCGGAAGGATGTCATGTTAGGAAAGCACCCCTGAGTCTTTGATTCTTTTGTCTCAACATCTATGTTGATGTTTAATGTATCACCGACAGGCTTTTTCTCGATGCCGTTTATGAATTGTCCTATCGAAGTGTAAGAATCGAATCTGTACATGAAGAGCAGATAGTTCTCGCCGTTATGCTCTACCTTGATATATTCCTCATATCCGAGAATATCGAAGTAGAAGAGAAGGTCTTCATCATCGTCGCATTCGCTATACTTTTCCTTGTCGTAGTTTGTAGTCATGAGATCGGTAAGTTCATAGACTGAGGTTGCATTTTCTAATTCCGACGGATCAGCTAATGATATGACTTCGCTTTCATCACTTGAACCGCTCCTGATGCGGCTTATTAATCCTCCGTCCGGGTCTGCGCTATGGCAGCCGACAGCTCCGATCAATAAAACAACTGAAATAAATGTAGCAATAATCTTCTTCATGTAAATATCCTCTTATCCTGGTTTCTTAACCTTAATGACAGGATTTAACAGAAGATGTTACACTTTCCACGGACGATTTTTTTCGAGCCAGCCCTTTTCTTTCCAGTAGTTTCTTTCTTCTTCACCTGAGCCCATATTCTTTATCTGCATCATCCTCATCATCGAAAACATGAACCTAGTCTTAACGCCGACGCGAACCTTTGAAGTCTTTATCTTATTTGCGAGAGACTTCATATCCTTTTCGAGCTTTGTCTTGATCTCAGGTTTTACCTGATCCCAGTTAGCTGCCTGGATAGCTTTGCCATAGCACTTGATGTAAGGAACTCCCCAGTAAAACAAAGTCTCCGAGATGCCCTTTACCGCTTTCTTTGCTCCGGCACCTGCAGAAGTGGAGATAACGACGGCCTTTTTCGAGAACATGGAACTTCTTGGCTTGTGAGACATCCAGTAGGTGAATGTAAGGTCTATGAAAGATTTCATCGGTGCAGATACGTTCATGCAATAAGTCGGAGTAGTGAAGATAAGAATATCGGACTTTTCGACCATATCCATGATCTTTTTCTTTTCTACGTAAAAGGGACACAAGGACTCATCCTTGATACAGCTGTAGCATCCTGTGCAGAAGTGATCCAGATCTCTCGGCAGAAAGAACTCGTGGACTTCGTTTTCTCCGAGATTATCAAGGAGGATCTTTGCAATATTATATGTGCTTCCTTTGTGGTTTTGTCCGTTAATAACAGTGATGATCATTTTTTTGCCTTTCCGTAATTGCTGTTGAACTGTCTGATATGATCCTCGATAAGCTTTACCGCTTTCTTCTCCATCTTAGGGTCCCTGTCACATACCGTGAGAAGGGTATAGATAGGGGAATAGAATTGAAGTGCCATTATCTTCGGATCAGCTTTCTTGAGCATTCCCATTCCGCATAAAAGTGCGAAGATATTTGCCTGATACTCGATCGGGTCGGTGAAGAACTGCTTTGTATAAAGTTTGGCCAGATCCGCATTTCTGAACTGTTCCAGTGTTAGCATCTTTCTGAATCTGCTCATATATCCGTCATGGAGGAAATATAGGAAGAGATCCTTGCCGACTTTGATAAGAGAATCTTCAGAAATGTCCTTATAGATATTTGCATCTTTCGAAGAATCGTTGCCGTTGATGCCGATCGATGATGCCTGCATCTCGTATCTTTTTCCAATCTCTTCTATAAGTGCATCGAAAATGTCCTTCTTACTCTTGAAGTGTTTATATAGGGAAGGAGCCTTGATTCCGACCGCATCGGCGATCTCGCCCACATATACGTCACCGTATCCTTTTTGCGAAAACAATGTCAGTGCTTCATCCATTATGCGTTCTTTGGTATTCATG
>CADCQX010000195.1 GCA_902803695.1 Oscillospiraceae bacterium | reverse complement strand
TCTGCTTCTGAAGCTCATAGATCTCGTCATATCTCCTCTGTTTGGTCTCCTCATCGATCTGGTCAGGCATGTCGTATGCCTTTGTTCCCTCTTCAGGTGAGAACATAAAGCAGCCAAGACGGTCAAACTTCCACTTTTTGAGGTTTTCCTTAAGTTCAATGAAGTCCTCTTCGGTCTCGCCGGGGAATCCCACCATTACCGTAGTCCTGATGATGCAGTCAGGGATCGCCTTCCTGATCATTTCAAGCCTTGAAGTGATGAGTTCTGCTGTATCCCTTCTGTGCATGGCCTTAAGGATCTTGTTACAGCCGTGCTGGATGGGGATATCAAGATAGTGGGCAACCTTAGGGTTATTGGCGATCTCTTCGATCAGATCGGGAGTAATTCCGTCCATGTAACCGTACATTACACGGATAAGCTCAATGCCTTCGATCTCGGAAAGACTCTTTAAAAGCTTTGTAAGGCTTCTTTCTTTATAAAGTTCAATACCGTAATTAGTAGTATCCTGCGCAGCGAGAACGATTTCTTTTATTCCTTTTGAAGCCAGGAACTTTGCCTCTTCCACGATGTCTTCCATGGGCCTGGATACGAAGTTTCCTCTTATAAGCGGGATTGCACAGAAAGAACACCGGTTAAGGCATCCCTCGCCTATCTTGAGCCACGCATAAGCCTCAGTGGAGATCTCTCTTTCCTTAACAAGATGCTTATAGCCTCCGACACCCGTCGTGAGGTTGATCTTCTCGGATTCCTTATCGAATTCGCCTGCAAGCTTTGCGACAACGTCTACGATATCTCCGTAATGGGCAGTTCCAAGGACGGCATCTACTTCAGGGAGCTCTTTGAGGATATCTTCCGGGTATCTCTGCGAAAGGCAGCCTGATACGATTATCTTCTTAACATTGCCGTTCGGTGCTTTATAGTCAGCCACGTTCAGGATGGCGTCTATCGCCTCCTTCTTTGCCGACTCGATGAATCCGCATGTGTTTATGACGACGATGTCCGATTCCGGAACGTCATTTATTATGTCATAACCTGCAGTCTTAAGGCAGGTCGACATATTCTCGCAGTCAACCAGGTTCTTTGAGCACCCCAAAGCAAGGAGCGTGATCTTAATGTTCTTATTGTCTTTAGTATTCTCATCCATAATGTAGGCATTATAACAAATAAGAACGCGGCTTTCCTGTCAAGTTTTCTTTTCTCGACAAAACATAATTATTTATCGTTATTCGATATATTTCTCTTGAATTTCGAAAACTGCTATGTTAGGATACCGGTATAGGACAATTATTGGGAGGGACAAATGAACGAAGGCGCTGACAACATCAAGGAAAAAATGAGCGTTCCGGAAAAGATCGGAGCAGTGCTGTTCTTCTTATCTTTCGCACCTCTTATCTATGCGATCTTCAGAAGCTTTACCGGCGTAATGTTCGGATTTCGGAGTTTTGCCTGGTTCTTCGGCTTTGGCGCCATAATCATCACCTTGGTAAATTCCGGTCCGCTGTTCTTTCTTTTACCCGTTGCCTGTCTGATCTATCAGATTGCATTCGGCAGAAAGGTGATCAGGTATTACGGCAAACTGAAAAAAGCTTCCCTGTTCTTTATCGCGTTTATCGTTCTGGCGGTCATAAGTTCAAGCATCCTGGCAGAAACCTCACTGGATCTTAAGATCCGCATGACACAGCCCAAGATAAATCCCCACCTTACGGCTTTATACGGAGAAACGGCAGTCTCTCACATAAGTTATCAGATCGATTCCAGATATGAGATCAAGTATATGGCTTATTCTCCCGTACTTCCCGAAAATGAGTATTTCGAGATCCAGATCACACCCGGCAACGAAGTCTACGACGATCTTGCCATCAGATTCATCGACATAAACAAAGACTTCTACAAAGATCTCACAGACTATGTCAAAGCCAAGGAAAACATCCCCTCAGATACGGATGTCACTTTCTCCATTGTCTCAATCGATTTCGGTGATTACCGTGACGGTGATGATTACAAGGTCCTGTTTGAAAGGACAAGTTACATGGTCACCAGGATCAGTACAAAGTCCCGGTAAACCTTCTGAAAGCTTCCCTGCCCTTTTCATCCCGCTTGAAAACACCCGAGC
>CADCQX010000194.1 GCA_902803695.1 Oscillospiraceae bacterium | reverse complement strand
TTTCTATGATAACAGAGTTGTAGAATACGCCAAGAATCTCAAGCCAAGTAAAAGAGGAGAATTGGAGATCACTGACATTAATAAAATATATTTAGATAATAGTGATCTCGATGTCATTCTTTTAGGCCAGGGTTTCACTTGGCTTGATACAGGTACTCACGAATCGCTGCTTGATGCTGCTGAATTTGTCGCAACTGTTCAGAAGCATACTCACCGCAAGATTGCCTGCCTTGAAGAGATTGCATATACTAATGGCTGGATCACCAAAGAAGAGCTTTTCAAGAGTTATGAATTGCTGAAGAAAAACCAGTATGGCGATTACCTAAAAGATGTAATTGATGGCAAGTATCTGGATATGAGGTAAAAAAATGAGATTCATACCTACAGAAATAAAAGATATTATAATCATTGAACCTGATGTATTTGGAGATCACCGTGGGTGGTTCATGGAAACCTATAATGAGGAAGTTTTTATTGATCATGGCATTCATAGCAGATTTGTTCAGGATAACATGAGTTTTTCAGCTAAAAAAGGTACATTAAGAGGTTTGCATTATCAGTGTTATCCTTATTCACAGGCAAAACTGATCCGATGTACAAAAGGTGCTGTTATAGATGTTGCGGTTGATATCAGAAAAGGATCACCGACATATGGAAAGTGGGTTAGTTACGAACTGTCTGCTGAGAATAAACGCATGCTGTTTATTCCCAGAGGTTTTGCTCATGGATTCCTGACAATAACAGATAACGTTGAATTTCAGTACAAATGTGACAACACTTACAATAAAGCATCAGAGGGTTCCATTCGTTATGATGATAAGACAGTAAATATCAATTGGGAGTATCTGCGCAGCGATATGGAGCTAATTCTTTCTGAAAAAGATAGAAATGCTCCTTCACTAGAGGAGTGCAATGCCAACTTTATATACAAGGAGAACTGTTGATGAAGATTTGTGTAACGGGAGGTGCCGGATTTATTGGTGCCAATTTCATTTACTATGAATTAGAAAAGCACTGCGAAGACGAGATAGTGTGTCTGGATAATCTGACGTATGCAGGCAACTTGGAAACGTTATCAGAGGCTTTTAATAATGAAAAGTTCTCTTTTATTAAGGGAGATATTGCTGACAGAACTTTTATCTTCGATTTGTTTGAAAAGGAACAATTTGACATAGTTGTCAATTTTGCGGCGGAAAGCCACGTGGACCGCAGCATTACTGATCCTGAAGTGTTCGTAAGAACTAATGTAGTTGGTACTACTACACTGCTGGATGCCTGCAGAGCATACGGCATTAACCGTTTTCATCAGGTTTCAACTGATGAGGTATATGGTGATTTGCCATTAGACAGAAAAGATCTGTTCTTTACTGAGCAGACACCTTTGCATACATCCAGTCCATATTCAAGTGCCAAGGCGTCAGCCGATCTCTTTGTGTTGGCTTACCATAGAACATATGGATTACCGGTAACGATATCGCGTTGTTCGAATAACTATGGTCCATATCAGTTTCCTGAAAAACTCATACCATTGATCATTTACCGTGCAACTAACGATCTTAGCATACCTGTTTATGGAACCGGAGAAAATGTCAGGGACTGGCTGTATGTTGAAGATCATTGCAGTGCCATTGATCTGATAATCAGAAACGGTAAGGATGGAGAAGTGTATAACATTGGCGGTCATAATGAAAAGACTAATCTGGAAGTAGTAAAAACAGTACTGAGTATTCTTGATAAGCCGGAAAGTCTTATAACATACGTTACTGACAGAAAAGGGCATGACTTGAGATATGCAATTGATCCAGTGAAGATAGAGACTGAACTTGGATGGAAACCAGAGTATTCATTTGAAACAGGAATGCCGTTAACTGTTAAATGGTATCTTGAAAATAGGTGTTGGTGGGAGAATATCATCAACGGTGAATATAAGAATTATTACGAGAAGATGTACGGAGGCCGGTAGTGAAGGTATTTGTTACTGGAGCAAATGGACAGTTAGGGCGTGAAGTTGTTGATGAACTGTTAAAAAGAGGCATAGAGACCATAGGCAGTGATATTCAGCAACAGACTGACTGCAAAAGCGAATATATACAATTGGATATTACCGACAAGAATAGAGTAATGTCCGTTTTGAAGTCCGCTAATCCTGATGCAGTCATCCACTGCGCTGCCTGGACGGCTGTTGATGCTGCAGAAGACAATGCTCTGGTAGTAATGAAGATAAATGCTGAAGGAACTAAAAACATAGCTGAAGCATGCAAAGAACTTAATTGTAAGATGATGTATATCAGTACGGATTATGTCTTTGACGGTACCGGAGATATTCCCTGGAAACCTGATTACAAAAATTATGCTCCACTAAATATATATGGTATCAGCAAACTGGAAGGTGAACTGGCTGTTGTATGGAATTTGGAGAAATACTTTATAGTCAGAATTGCCTGGGTATTTGGAAGAGGACACAATTTTGTCAGAACAATGCTAAGCCTGGCTGATAAGCACGAGAATCTTAAAGTGGTCAATGATCAGATAGGTACACCTACATATACCGTGGATCTTGCCAGATTACTTGCAGACATGATTCTGACAGATAAGTATGGATACTATCATGCAACAAATGAAGGCGGATATTTATCATGGTATGACTTTGCAGTGGAGATATTCCGTCAAGCAGGTAAAAAAACTAATGTTATTCCTGTTTCAACAGAAGAATATGGACTTTCAAAAGCAAAGAGACCATACAACAGCAGACTTGATAAATCAAAACTTGTTGAAAATGGGTTTACACCTTTGCCTGACTGGCGTGATGCGCTTAACAGATATCTGAAGGATATTGAAAATGTATAAAAAGTATGTAAAGAGGTTGCTTGATATTGCAATATCATTACCGGCAGTAGTGGTTTTGTGTATTCCAATGCTTTTAGTAGCAGTCTTCATTAAACTGGATTCCAAAGGCCCGGTGTTTTTCCGGCAACAGCGTTTGGGTAAAGATGGGGAGGTTTTTGAAATGCTTAAATTCAGAAGCATGTACATTAAT
>CADCQX010000193.1 GCA_902803695.1 Oscillospiraceae bacterium | reverse complement strand
GTAGCATATGTCGGCTTATCATCTCTTAAATCCTTACCTGCTGTCTTACCGAGTGTAGCCTCATCAGCAGTAAGATCGAGAATATCGTCCTTGATCTGGAATGCCAGACCGATGTTCTTAGAAAGATTGGTAAGAACTCTCAGTATCTCAGTTGAGGAATCACCGTCAAGAAGATATACAGGAGTACAGATAGCACACTCAAGAAGAGCTCCGGTCTTTCTGGTATGAAGCTCATGCAAAACTTCAGAACTTATCTTCTGACCCATAGAAGAAAGGTCAAGATCCTGACCGCCGAGCATTCCGTCGATACCGGAACACTGGAACATCTTATATGCAGCATATGCATACTGCGGTTTCTCTATTACGAGCTTAAGCACGAGCTCAGCAGCTCTGTTCAAAAGACAGTCACCTGCAAGTGTAGCAAAATTATCACCATAAACCTTATGGCATGTAGGCTTACCTCTTCTCAGATCATCATTATCCATGCATGGAAGATCGTCATGGATAAGTGAATATGTATGGATCATCTCCAGACTTCTGGCAAATACAAGAATATCATCCATATTGCAGTTGAGCATTCTGCCTACTACATACATAAAGCAAGGACGAACTCTCTTACCGCCTGAACAAAGACTGTACATTGAAGCCTTAGCGGTAACAAAGTCCTTATTTGAATCATCGAAGATTCCCTCAAGCGAAGGATCAAACCATTCCTTAACCTGATTCAAAAGTTCGATAATAGGTTCCATATATTATTCCTCCTCGTTCTCTATCTGTAATAATGATACACTTCCATCTTTATTTACGATAGAGATTTTTTGTTCAATTTCGGTCAGCCTCTTCTGGCAGAGGTTCGAAAGTTCGACTCCGCGAGTATATAATTTCAAAGATTCATCAAGGCTTACCTTGCCTTCGCTCAACTTGGCAACGATCTGCTCAAGCTCTTTGATAGCATCCTCATAAACGAATTCTTTATCCATCGGATTCTCCTTTCAACGTAACAAGATCAACGGTAGCATCAATATCAGCACCCGAAGTCTTGATCCTGATCTTATCTCCGGCCTTAACCTTATCAGACCTTAGGGTCTTACCCTTATCATCAAAGGTAATGGAATAACCTCTTTTCAAAACATTAAGCGGACTCATAAGTTCTATTCTGTCCATATTGTACAACAAGGAAGCTTTTTCCCTGTCTATCCTTGTTGTCTCAAGATAATTAAGCTTCTCGAAAAGGTCCTTGACTCTCTTCATCTCATTTTGAAGCTGATATTCAGGTCCCGACAAAGCTTTATGATTACGTAATGCATCGAGTCTTTTCTTCTGAGAATCAAGATATCCCTGAACGGAATTATAAAGATCATTATCAAGAAGCATCAATCTGTAAGAAAGATCTTCATACTTCGGAAGAACCACTTCAGCAGCTGCGGTCGGAGTAGGAACTCTTAAGTCAGAAACATAATCACATATGGTGTAATCAACTTCATGTCCGACACCTGAGATTATCGGTATCGAGAAATCATATATCCTTCTTGCAAGGCCTTCGTCGTTAAAACAGAACAGGTCCTCAAATGAACCTCCGCCTCTGGCGATGATAACTACATCCGGCCTGTCCACACATGATTCAAAATAATCAAGTCCTGCGATAAGCTCTTTTGGAGCGCCGTCACCCTGAACTGCAGAAGGATATAATGTCAGATCAAAGAACGGATTTCTCCTTTTCAAAGTCCTAATGATATCGTGTATGACCGCTCCGGACCCTGATGAAATAACACCGATCTTTTTCGGCATAACAGGAATACTCTTTTTATGTGAAGGATCGAAAAGACCCTCATCACCAAGTTTTTTGAAAAGAAGTTTATAATTTTCCCTCAGGTCACCTTTGCCGA
Organism: Oscillospiraceae bacterium; assembly: GCA_902803695.1. Lineage (GTDB taxonomy): Bacteria > Bacillota > Clostridia > Saccharofermentanales > Saccharofermentanaceae > Saccharofermentans. The sequence continues at coordinate 3,291 of CADCQX010000193.1, read as the reverse complement.
TCTTACTCATATGAGTACAGTAGATCTGAAAACGACCGTTCTGGTTATATATTCCTGCATTACCAACAACATTAACGAGCATACCGTCCTCAGGCATAAAGCCCAGATTATTGGCATACCAGTTATACATTACGCAGCTTACAGTACTGTCCTTATCTTTCAGAGAGAAATAACAATGTCCGCTATTGGCGTATCTCTTAAAACCGGATATCTCGCCTTTAACGGACATGTTGGAAATCTTGTCATCATTATCGAAGACAGTTTGAACGTATTTTACAAATTCAGTTACCGAAGCAAAACCATACATAGATCAAAGGCTCTTTTCAAAGGAAGAAAGCACACCGTTTACATAAGAAGCTGAATCAGGTGTACCGTACTTTTTCGAGAGCTTAACAGCTTCATTGATGGCAACACTTGTAGGGATCTCATCTACATAGAGGATCTCGTAGCATGCTACTTCAAGAATCGCTACATCCATCCTAGGAAGTCTGTTGATGGTCCAATTCTTAAGGAACTTGGAGATCTTTTTATCAAGTTCCTCCTTCTTCTCGATGACGCCGGAAGTAACCGTCTTAAAGTACTCTATATCATCAAGAAGTTCCTCATTCAGAGCAATGTACTGATCAAGCTGCTCCTCGTAGGAAATATCTTTAAATGTAGACTGATAAACAAAAATTACAGCAGATTCTCTTGTCTCGATCCTGCTCATCTGAACCTCCCTGGAGGAAGGATCCTGTCAAGTAACTTCTTGAACTTACTGAAATCACTGAAAGCAAATGCTCCAACAAAGAATCCAACCAATGTAAATGTAATGATAAATAATGTTTTCCAAAAACCAAATATACAAAGAAGAATCGCAACAACAAAGAAACCAGCGGCACAAACGAAGCCCGGCTTTGTGTTTGTTATCTTCTCAAGGATCTTAGAAATTAACTGTTCCATAATTATTTGTCAACCTTAGCAACAACAGGTTCTACCTTGCTGACTTTGACTGTAACCGAATCAACAACGATACCGGTATAACGCTCGATATCCTTCTTAACCTTCTCCTGAACCTTAGCCATAGAAGACGGGATCTCAACATTGGAGTACAAAACAGCACTCAAGATAACCTTGATAGCATCATTCTTAGCGGATGATACATGAACTCTGGCGCTCTTGATGCCGACCTGAGCGGATTTAGCTGAGTTGAGAGCGATACTCTCGATCGCATCTGCTCCGATATCAACAACACCGATATCTGTCTTACGTACTCTGGTCTTTCCGAGACGACCTGAAAGGATACTATATGTGATCGTGTAAACAGACGCGATCAAAATAACCATTAAAACAGCGAAATAAATATATTTGGTACCTTTGTTGGTAACTATAGTTGAAAGAGGTGACAAAATATCAGTAAAGACACCATCATCAACCAAAGCATACAAAAGCACCATGGATATCAAGGCAAGTAAAACTGAATACAGAAATAACAGAAAACGTACAAGACGATTCATATAGCCTTTCCCCCTTAAGTTTTAGCAGGCTCTTCTTCGCGAGCAACGACGCCACAAACATGGACATCAACAGTCACAACTACAAGACCCGTGAAGCGCTCAACATCAGCCTTGACTTTCTCCTGAATAGACCAAGCAACTTCAGGAATAATTTTACCATAATAAACAACAGGATAGACAGTTATTGCAACCAAGCCATCGTCGTTCTCATAGAACTCGACTTTAACTCCTTTGCCTTCGTGTACTACTCCTGCTATTTCTTTTAAAGCAACACCAAAAGAAGGTGCAAGAGAAGCCACACCGTCAATCTGAAGTGCGGCCTCGGCGGCATATTGAGCCACAAACCCTTGGGACATCGAACGATCGCCCTTAATTGATTCAGGATTTGCACCTTCAACCATATGCTTTACCTTCTCTCGATTATATTAAAATGCGCTATTAAGCACGCTCCAAGTATTCACCTGTTCTTGTGTCAACACGGATCATCTCATCCTGGTTAACGAAGAGAGGAACCTTAACAACAGCACCTGTCTCAAGTGTAGCATACTTTGTTGCGTTGTTTGTTGTATCACCCTTAACACCTGGCTCACACTCAGTGATCTTGAGCTCAACAGTGATAGGAAGCTCAACCTGGAATACTTCACCCTTGTAAGAAAGAACCTTACAGATCATCTCTTCCTTAAGGAACTTGATGGAATCACCGATAGACTCAGCGTGGATAGGCTCCTGCTCATATGTATCCTGATCCATAAAGTAATAGAGGTCACCGTCAGAATAGATATACTGCATATCTCTTCTGTCAAGCTGAGCCTGCTCAAACTTCTCGTTTGGGTTAAAGGATCTTTCAACTACAGAACCTGTCTTAACGTTCTTGTACTTTGTTCTTACGAATGCTGCGCCTTTACCCGGCTTAACATGCTGGAATTCTACGACCTGGTAAACCTGACCGTCCATCTCAAAACACATGTTATTTCTAAAATCACCTGCACTAATCATAAATAAACTCCTTATTAAAATTGCGAAGACCGCATTTATTCACGATATTTTATTTTACTTGACCTTGTAATATTCTTCAAGTATTTTCTAAAAACCGCCTATTTTACGAACCAATTTCTCAAACGGACGCTTTATCTTAACGTACCAGACCTCTTTTTTCTCATACTGTTCAACAAGGATGGATGTTACTCCCGCAAGGTTTCCGGCCATTACATCGGTAAAGATCTGATCTCCGATCATCACGGATTCTTCCTTAGTTGCCTTCATAAGTTCCAGAGCTCTCAAGACACCGTCAGTACGAGGTTTGTGAGCACAAGTGACGCAAGGGATATCCAAAAGGGATGCTATATTTGAGGATCTGGCTGACTTGGCATTGGATACCAGAACCAGACGGAATCCGCGTTTTTTCAGATCATCAACGATCCCTCTGCTGAAATCTGTCGGTTCCCAAGTCCTGTCCGGACCTAAAGTGTTGTCATAGTCCAAAAGTATGCAATTCTTCCCTTTTTCGATAAGAGAATCGAAAGGAATATCTGAAAACACCTTATAAACGGCGCTTGGGACCATTGCTTTGAAGATATTTGGCATTAACTAACTCCGATCAGACTTTGAAGAGTTCCTTATAAAGAGCTCTTACAGCATATGAACAGTAAGCTTCGGATACACCGAACATCATTGAGATCTCAGATGCACCCTGGTTTACGATACGGAGGTTGATGCCCGCATTACTCAGCGCGGATGCAGCTCTTGCCATGATACCGACTGAATTAGCCATTGCTTCACCGACGATCATAACGAT
>CADCQX010000192.1 GCA_902803695.1 Oscillospiraceae bacterium | reverse complement strand
CTAAAACAAGAAGGCCTCTGTCTCTCAAAATACCTGAAACAGTGCTCTTTCCGGTTCCAATACCGCCTGTGACTCCTAATACGAACATCTGAATGTTACCTCCTTATTTGGCCTTGAGCCAGGTATCACCTATTCCGCAATCTGCAATAAGCGGAACAGGAAGCTTAACTGCATTTTCCATCTCTTCGATGAGAAGTTTTGAACAAGTCTCGGCATCAGCTTTATCACATTCAACGATAAGTTCATCGTGGACCTGCATAACGAGTTTGGCTGACGGAACTTTCTCCTCAAGAGCCTTATTGACTCTGTTCATCGCTATCTTAATGATATCTGCAGCAGTGCCTTGGATAGGTGTATTCATTGCAACGCGGAGACCGAACTCACGAAGGTTCTTGTTCTGGGAACGAAGCTCGTTAAGATATCTTCTTCGTCCGAACAAAGTCTCTGCATATCCCAGATCCTCTCCCTTTGTCTTGAGCGAATCGAGGTATGAAGTGACCTTCGGGAACTGTCTCTTATATGATTCGATAAAGTGCTTTGACTCCTGGAAACTGATATGCAGATCCTGGGAAAGGCCATACTCGGTAACACCATAAACGATACTGAAATTAACTGTCTTTGCAGCTGCTCTCTGAGATGATGTAACCTCCTCTTCAGGAACACCGAAAAGGCCTGAAGCAGTTCTTCTATGGATATCCTGACCTTCCCTGAATGCCTCACACATGATCTCATCACCTGACATTGCTGCAAGAAGACGAAGTTCGATCTGTGAATAATCGGCATCGACAAGAACCCTTCCCTCAGGTGCGATAAAAGCATTTCTGATCTTCTCACCTTCACTGCTCCTTACAGGGATATTCTGAAGGTTAGGCTCGGTTGAAGAAAGCCTTCCCGTATTGGTCATCGCCTGAGTAAATGTTGTTCTGATCCTGCCATCGCTTTCTATCTTATCTATAAGTCCGACAGCATATGTGGAATCAAGCTTGGTGAGAGCTCTGTATTCCATGATATAAGGGATTGCAGGATGCTCGTCATAAAGGCTCTGGAGTACTTCGGCAGACGTTGAATAAACGCCGGTCTTACCTTTCTTTCCGTGCTTTAATCCGAGTTTTTCGAAAAGAACATTAGAAAGTTGCTTAGGAGAACTTATGAGGAATTCTTCACCTGTAAGTTCATATATCTTTTTCTCGATCTCGCTGATCCTTGTCTTAAAATCATCATGAAGTCGAGTAAGTTCATCTTTGGAAACGTACATTCCGTTACGTTCGATCCTGTCGAGGGTCAATACCAACGGAAACTCGATCATATAAAGAAGATTCGTAAGCTTGTTTTCCTCAATCTGTCTTGCCTGAACATTAGCTGCATAAGCTACAAGAAGAGCTTCTCCTGCAGCGTTCTTAAGCTTCTTATCAGTATCTTCCATCTCGAAAAGGGATACCTGGCCCGAAGTGCTCTCCGAATCTATCGGGAAAATGATACCTGTAGTTCTCTCAAAGATAGTTCCAAAACTGACATCATTTCCTGAAACGGTATTAAGAACATAAGCACATATCTCAACATCAAATATACTCTTCAGATCTTTGATCGGTTCAGACAAACACTTAGATGCTGTCTTATACGAATAAGATGACGGAAGAACACTTATTTCATAGTCCTTGATCTTAGAGAAAAGCTCGTTAAGCGAATCTATCGAAACACTATAAACGACAGGGCTTTTCATGATACCAACAAGAGCTTTTCCTTCAAAGAAACAAACCGAATAAAACGGATATTTCTTATCATCATCGGAAAGCTTATCATAAGCATCTTTAATGCTTTAACTTAATCTGTCAGCAGATGTTTCCTCGATAGTTATTCCGTTCTTAAAGAACTCATCGATCTCGGAAGAAAAAGCGCTTCCGAAATTGGTCTTACCCTCACCTGTTGAAATATCAATAGATGATGGTTTCATTGAAGACATATCGAGTTTTTTCAAGACTGCTTTAAGAGCAAGTCTTGTAAGTTCATCACAAAGTTCCTGCGTCTTTTGAATGTCCAGAACAGTATCATCAAGCGAAAGATCAATATCAACGTCACGAACGATGGTACAGAGTTTCAGGCTTAATGCCAGATGCTCTTCCTGACCTTCGAGATTGTTATGAAGTGCGCCCTTGATAGAATCAAGGTTAGCGTAGATACCGTCAATATCTTTGTAATCCTGAATGAGTTTAAAAGCGGTCTTCTCACCTACTTTATCAATACCCTTGATGTTATCTGAATTATCACCCATCAAAGCCTTAACATAGATAAACCTGTCAGGTGATATTCCATACATGTCCTCGAAAACATCCTTGCTGATAAGGACGCGCGGAGGCTTACCTTTACCGGACTGAGGAAGAACGACAGATACGTTTTCGTCTATGAGCTGGAAGTCATCATGATCACCACTGTAGATATATGTTATATCTCCGGCGTCAGAGGCCATTTTCGATAAGGTTCCGATAAGATCATCTGCCTCAAAAGTTTCCTTCTCAACACGGGCAATACCCATGAGATCAAGAAGATTCTTAAGGACAGGCATCTGAGCTTTAAGCTCGTCAGGCATAGGCTTACGGGTCGCTTTATAATCAGCGGAAAGCTTATGTCTGAACGTATCTGCATGAACATCAAAAGTAACGCAGATATTGGTCGGCTTATACTCGTCGATAACACTGAAAAGCGAATTGAAAAATCCGCTGATCGCACCTGTAGGAGTTCCGTCAGGTGCCGTAAGCATTGCCTTGCCCGCATATGCATAATGCGAGCGGTACATGATCGAATATCCGTCAACCAATAGAAGTTTTCTCATACTTATACCTTTTCCTGATTCTTAGCGTGCTGCATATGAGCTGTGCTTATCATGAGCTTGATCCTGTTGAGCTGGTTAGCCTCGGAAGCACCCGGATCATAGTCGATAGGAATGATGTTCGACTGCGGATACTGACGGCGGAGCTCTTTGATCATACCCTTACCTGTAACGTGGTTAGGCAGACAAGCAAAAGGCTGTGCGCAGATAATGTTCGGAACACCATCCTGAATGAGCTCAACCATCTCGGCCGTAAGGAACCAACCCTCACCGCAGAAGTTACCGCAGCTCAGGATCGATGCCGATTTCTTTGCGAGTTCCTCGATCCTCTCGGAAAGCATAAACTTACCGGTCTTTTTAAACTCTTCATTGATAGGCTTTCTGTAAAGCTCAAGGAAGTTGATTATCTGCTGGTTAGCAAATGCGCTCTTCTTGCTCTTACCGATATTCTCTGCCGACCAGATCGGGTTATGACAGCAGTAAAGGAAGAAATCGAGAACTCCAGGAAGAACGCCCTCACAGCCTTCCTGCTCGATAACGTCGATCGCGTTATTATTTGCATCAGGCTGGAACTTAACAAGGATCTCACCTACAAGACCTACACGTGGTTTTCTAGGGATATCACGAAGAGGAAGCTTGTCGAACTTCTCAACAGCGAATCTGATGAACTTCTTATAACTCTTTATCGTAGGAAGATTTTCCATATCAACACCGATATCGGCAAGGATATCCCTGATCTTCTTTTTCTCTTCAGGAGTCTTGGAGAAGTAATTGTTAGGCATTACTTCATCATATCTCGGAGATATCTTATCCTCGAAATCGCCCTTGTTGAGCATCTTTCTACCAATCCTGTTGATGTAGGAATAAAGAGCATTTGCTGATCCCGGAACAAGCTCATAAGGTCTTACTCTATAGAGCATGGTAGAGATCATATCACCCAATGCAAGACCCTTGATCGCATCGTGAAGAAGTCTCGGAGTTATGTTAAATCCGCTGTTCTTCTCGAAGCCCTGAACAGACATAGCGATTACAGGGATGTTCGGATAACCAGCTTCCTTCAATGCCTTTCTCAAGAAAGCAACATAGTTTGTAGCACGGCATCCGCCACCTGTCTGAGTGATAGCAAGAGTAACATTTTCAGGATCGACTTCACCGCTTTCGATAGCGTTGATCATCTGACCTACAACAATGATCGAAGGATAACAAGCATCGTTATTAACATACTTAAGACCGCATTCGATATCTTCTCTTGTAGCCTGCTTCAAGATCTTCAATCTGAAGTTGCTGTTATGGAAAGCTGCCTCAACAAGATCGAATGTGATAGGTGCCATCTGTGGAGCAAGGATAGTGTGCTTCTTCTTATCTTCTTTTGTGAATTCGACTCTCTTAAGAAGGTAAGAATCCTGGATCTTATTAACTTTCTCCATAGCACTGTTATAGTCGCTCTTCTGACCCTCTTCACGCTCATCCATAGCAACTACGAGAGATCTCATACGGATCCTTGCAGCACCCAGGTTACTTACTTCGTCGATCTTAAGAAGTGTATAGAGCTTACCGGATGATTCAAGGATCTCCTGAACCTGATCCGATGTAACGGCATCAAGACCACAACCGAAACTCGTAAGCTGAACAAGTTCGAGATTCTGTTTTGTGATAACAAATGCTGCTGCCTCATAAAGTCTGGAGTGATACATCCACTGGTCAACGACTCTGATAGGTCTTGCAAGTGTACCCGGAACAGCTACACTGTCTTCGGTAAGGACTGCAAGTCCGAGGGAGTTGATCATATCAGGGATACCGTGATGGATCTCAGGATCGCAATGATATGGACGACCTGCAAGAACAATACCCTTCTTGTGGTTCTCTTCAAGGTACTTTATAACCTTGAGACCTTCATTACGGATGTCTTCCTTAAACTTCTTATGCTCCTCTTCACCTGCTCTTACGGCAGCGAGAGCCTCATCCTTTGTAACTCCGCAATAAGAGAACACTTCGGCAAGTTTCATTGCAGTATTCTGCATATTATCCAGAGAGAAGAAAGGATTAAGATATCTGATCTCTTTTTCTTTCAGATCCTCAACGTTGTTCTTGATAACTTCAGGATAAGAACAAACGATAGGACAGTTATAGTGGTTACCGGAATTATTATTCTCGAGTCTCTCATACGGAACATCCGGATAGAAGATAGTCGTTATTCCTCTGGAGATCAGGTTTTCGATATGACCGTGAACAAGCTTTGCAGGGTAACATACGCTCTCTGATGGAATAGTATCCATTCCTCTCTCGAAAAGGGCATGTGTCGATCTTGCAGAGATCTTTACACAGAAACCGAGCTTGGTAAGAACTGTAAACCAGAACGGATAGTTCTCATACTGGTTCAGTGCTCTCGGAATACCGATAACGCCTCTCTTTGCGTCCTTTTCAGGTGTCGGCTTATAGTATGAGAATGTTCTCTCATACTTAAACTTAAACATATTAGGGAGCTTTTCCTTGATCTCTGATTCGATCTTTCCTTCTCCCTTTTCGCAGCGGTTACCTGATACGAATCTTCTTCCGTTGGAGAATGTCGAGATAGTAAGCTTACAGTGGTTAGCACAACCCTCACATCTGGTGTTTTCGGTCGTCATAGAGAACTTATCCAGATTCTCCTCATCAAGAAGGCCGGACTTCCATACCTTATCAGGACATCTCTTTGAGGCAATAAGAGCAGCACCGAAAGCACCCATGAGACCTGCTACATTAGGACGGATAACATCTCTTTTTGAAACAAGCTCAAAGCATCTGAGGATTGCATCATTAAGGAATGTACCACCCTGAACGACGATGTTCTTTCCGAGCTGTTCGGTATCTCTGATCTTGATAACTTTATAAAGTGCATTACGAACTACGGAATAAGAAAGACCTGCGGAAATATCACCTACGGAAGCGCCTTCCTTCTGAGCCTGCTTAACCTTGGAGTTCATGAATACCGTACATCTGGTACCAAGATCTACCGGGTTTTCAGCCTTCAAAGCTTCAATAGAGAATGAATGTGCATCCATCTCCAAAGTCTGGGCGAATGTCTGAATAAAGGATCCGCAACCTGAGGAACATGCCTCATTGAGCATGATGGAATCGATAACACCGTTTCTGATCCTCATACACTTCATATCCTGTCCGCCGATATCAATGATGAAATCAACATCAGGACAGAAGAACTTGGCAGACTGGAAGTGAGCCATTGTCTCGATCTCACCGATATCAACGCCCAGTGCAGCCTTGATGATATTCTCACCATAACCGGTTACACATGAATAAGAGATATAACAATCCTCAGGCATCTGCTTGTAGATATCCTTAAGGATATTTACCGCACTCATAACAGGGTTACCTTTGTTACCCGCATAGAACGAATAACAGAGCTCGCCCTTCTCATTAATAACTACAGCCTTGGTAGTTGTGGAACCTGCATCGATACCGAGGAACATAGGACCTTTCTGATCCTTGAAGTTATGGATCTCGATCATATCCTTGGCATGACGCTCATCAAATGCACGCTTCTCTTCCTCATCCTTGAACAAAGGATCGATCCTTATGATATCAGGAGTAAATCCGTCCTTGTTCTTGAATCTCTCGATAAGATCGTTAAGGTCTACATCATCTCCCTTGGCACTTAAAGCCGCACCTAAAGCAACGTAGATCTGAGCTTCATCAGGCATCCAGAATGATTCGACATTGTCTTTCAATGTTCTCTCGAAAGCAGCACGAAGCTCGGAATTAAAGAACAACGGACCACCGAGGAATGCAACGTGACCTCTGATAGGACGTCCGCATGCTAGTCCTGCGATAGTCTGGTTAACAACCGACTGATATATGGAAGCTGCAAGGTCTTCTTTTGCTGCACCTTCATTAATGAGCGGTTGCAGGTCACTCTTCGCGAAAACGCCGCAACGGCTGGCGATCGTATAAAGTGATCTGTAATCCTTGGCAAAATTATTAAGTCCGTCAGCATCGGTCTGAAGAAGTTGAGCCATCTGGTCGATAAACGCTCCTGTTCCACCGGCACAGGTACCATTCATACGCTGCTCCAATACAGGGTGCATGTATGTGATCTTAGCATCCTCACCGCCGAGCTCGATGATGACATCTGTTTCAGGATGATATTTATTGATAGCTACAGTCTCAGCCATAACTTCCTGTACGAAATCCAGTTTAAGCCAGTTAGCAACTGAAAGTCCGCCTGAACCTGTGATGGTGATCTTAGTCTTAAGACCCGGGAACTCCTTTTCGAGATCTTTCAAAAGATCATTCAAAAGACCTGAAACATCTGAATGGTGTCTCTTGTATTCTGAATGAACAATCTTCTCATCTTCAAGAAGAACAACCTTGATAGTAGTAGAACCGATATCAAGACCTAATTTAAACTCGCTCATTTTTTCTCTCCGTCAATATTTCTAGGTGCGCCCTTAGGCTGCTTCATTTGCTTGTTTGAATCGCGTGAAGAAGACTTTGCTCTTCTTTTTGCTTTGGCTGTGATTGCCTTAAGATCTTTGTTCATCGAACCGAAGATCTCCAATGACTTTTCCTTGAGCTCCTGCATATGCTTCATCTCTTTGTTTCTGATGAGCATCCTGAAGTCGTTTTCGCCGGTTATGCGCTTTTTAAACTGATCGTTCAAAGAAACGCACAGAAGTTCATCCGGAACTCCGAGTCCGATATCAAAAGGTTTGCCGAAAGTATCAGTACAAGTGAGGTTCAGTCCTTCAAAGACCTTGCAGACATTCTCCTCATACTGGGTAAAGTCACACTTTATTCCCAGCGAAAACGGGATTCCAGAGAAATTGATCTTTACATAAGGCAGGTATCTCGAAAAGATAAGATGCAGCGTAATGAGTTTCATGTAAGACTCAAGGTTGATGCATTCCTGATCGCAGATGAGGGACAACTGTCCTTCAGCCGGCATTTTCGAGATATCGGACTTATCGTCTTCAAAACCGTTTGCCCAAAGGTAATAAAGTTCTCTATATACTTCGTTCTTGAACTTCTCGAAGTCTCTTGTCAAAGGCTCAGCCAATATTTTCTTTCCGACAGAGAAAAAGTACTGCATATAGGTAACTTCAAGGTAGCTCGGTACATTGAACCACTTAAGATAAGCAGCAATATCTCTGGCGTTAAACACATACTTATTCATAAAATCTCCTGTTAAGCCCATTAAGGCTTTTACCATTATAGCATAATGATTATTTTATGCTAATTAATTATAAACGCGCGCATAATAAAAGGAGGCCGCCCCATAATGGGGCAACCTCCCGCTTGTTAACTTAAGATTAAGGAGATTACTCGTCGATCTCCTCGAATGTACCAAACAGATTAAGTCTGAAAAGCATAGCCTCATCGTCAGGATCAGAACAGTAGATCTTTGCGTTGCAAACGATACCGCCTTCAATGAGCTTCATGATACCTGTCATCTGGCTGAGCTTACTCTTCAAGTTGTAACGGTCGTTCTCGTCTGTGATGAGATATACGTTACCCTTGCACTCGTCAAGTGCCTTCATCAGTGTCTGTACATCAATGTCATGCATTACAAAAGCTTTCATCTTATTACCTCCTTGTAGGTACTGTAATCATATATCATTTTTGTCCCTGTCGATTTCCCTAGCGACAACTATATGATAGTCCTAAGGTGGTTTTGGGTCAACGAAGTTTTTGTACAGTTTATATAATTACTAAGTCGTTCTTTTGTGCATTATGCACAATCACTTTATGCGTCTGTAATGGCAAACGTTGAAGCTGACTCCCTTAACGGACATTACTTCGTCTTCAACCTCTGTAAGCTCCCAATCATCGGCCTCATCGAGGTTTGGGAAATAAGCGTCAGCTTCATATTCGTTATTGATCTTGGTGATTATAGCCTCATCACAGATAGGAAGAAGTGTCTTATACATCTCAGCTCCGCCTATAACGAAGATCTTCTCATCCGGATGGTCCTTTTTATACTGATCCAGTTCCTCTGTGGAATGAAGGATTATTGCTCCCTCCTTCTTAAACTCGGGATTTCTGCTCAGTATTATATTGATCCTTTTTGGAAGGAGTTTCTGTTCCTTAAATGTAAGTAATGTCTTTCTTCCGAAAACAACCGTGTTTCCTGCAGTATATACTCGAAAAACGCCTTTCTGATCTTCAGGAAGCGATACCAGAAGATCACCTTTATTACCGATTGCCCAATTCTTGTCAACTGCTGCGATTGCTATCATAGAAACTCTCCTTATAATCTTTTTCGATTAGAT
>CADCQX010000191.1 GCA_902803695.1 Oscillospiraceae bacterium | reverse complement strand
CCATCCGGTTATATGAACCAGATGGCCTGAAATGCCTATATTTATTGCGTTTCCAGACTTTGATCATTAGTCAAGCGGGCGCATCGTCGGGAACAGCAAAACATCTCTGATAGCAGGGCTATCCGTAAGGAGCATAACGAGACGGTCGATTCCGTATCCGATACCACCCGTAGGAGGCATACCGATCTCGAGAGCGTTGAGGAAGTCCTCGTCTGTGTGGTTTGCTTCTTCGTCACCTGCAGCAAAAGCAGCATCCTGAGCAGCAAATCTCTCACGCTGATCGATAGGATCGTTGAGCTCGGAATATGCGTTACACATTTCCCATGTATTGATGAAGAGCTCAAATCTCTCAACCTTTGTAGGATCAGAAGGCTTCTTCTTCGTAAGAGGAGAGATCTCGATCGGATGATCCATGATAAATGTTGGCTGGATAAGATTCTTCTCACAATACTCTTCGAAAAAGAGATTGATGATGTCACCCTTTGTGTGACGCTCCTCATACTCGATGTGGTGCTCCTTAGCAAGAGCCTTAGCAGCATCATCGCCGTCAACAGTATCAAAGTCGATACCTGCATACTTCTTGATCGCATCGTTCATTGTAAGACGCTCAAACGGCTTACCGAAATCGATCTCGATATCACCATACTTAATAAGAGTTGTACCGCATACCTTCTCTGCGAGATAACGGAACATGCTCTCTGTGAGCTCCATCATGCCGTAGTAGTCAGTGTATGCCTGATAAAGTTCCATGAGTGTGAACTCAGGGTTGTGTCTTGTATCAACACCCTCGTTTCTGAATACACGGCCGATCTCATATACTCTCTCGAGGCCGCCAACGATAAGACGCTTCAAGTAAAGTTCAAGGGAGATACGGAGCTTAACGTCTTCGTCAAGAGCGTTGTAGTGTGTCTCGAACGGACGAGCTGCTGCACCACCTGCATTGCTTACGAGCATAGGGGTCTCAACTTCCATGAAGTCTCTGCCGTCAAGGAAGTTTCTGATCTCCTTGATGATCTGTGAACGCTTAACGAATGTGTCCTTAACCTCAGGATTAACGATGAGATCGAGGTAACGCTGACGGTAACGCATGTCAGTATTTGTAAGACCGTGGTGCTTCTCAGGAAGAACCTGGAGTGACTTGGAAAGAAGTGTCAGTGACTCAACATGAACGGAAACCTCACCGGTCTTTGTTCTGAAGAGATAACCCTTGGCACCGATGATGTCACCGATGTCGTACTTCTTGAATGCCTGATAATCGTCAACACCCAAAGCGTCACGTGTAACGTAGAGCTGGATGCTGCCCTTAAGATCACTTATGGTAGCGAATGAAGCCTTACCCATGACACGCTTCAGGAGCATACGTCCTGCAACGGAAACCTCAATACGGTTTCCCTCGTGAAGGATCTTGAGCTGCTCTGCGCTGGCCTCTTCGTCGAGGTCGAGGTCGAGCTGGGCTTTGAGGTTAGCGTCGAGCTCCTCGAACTTGTTCTTTGCGTCGAGTGAGTGAATAGTCACATCGTACTTGGTGATCTGGAAAGGATCCTTGCCTTCAGCCTGCATAGTCTGAAGCTTTTCTCTCCTGATCTTGATCTGCTCGTTAACGTTTACCTGCTGCTGGGCATTCTCGTTCTCTGCCATAAAAAACTCCTTTTTATTTTCCAAAAATGAAAGCGCGTGAGTTTTGATCCTTACGCGCTTTTTCGAAAAGAATCAACTTATTTAATTACTTACCGATCTTGATTACCTTGTATTTGAAAGAACCTGCAGGTGTTGTTACCTCAACTACCTGACCCTTCTTCTTGCCTACGATAGCGGCACCTACAGGAGACTCGATGGAGATCCTGTTGTTGAAGATGTCTTCCTCGTTAGCATTTACAAGCTCGTATGTCTCTTCGGTCTTAGTCTCTTCGTCACGAACGACTACTGTACAACCGAGGGAAACCTTTGTCTTGGAGATCTCGTCATCACCCAAAACTTCAGCATTTTTAAGAAGGGCAACGAGCTCCTGGATACGGGCTTCGTTCTTTGCCTGAGCTTCTTTGGCGTCATCGTACTCAGAGTTCTCTGAGAGGTCGCCCTGAGCTCTTGCTTCGTTCAAACGCTCGGATATTTCAGCCGCGATAGTTGTCTTTCTCTCTGCAAGCTCATCCTGCAAACGCTTCAGACCTTCGGCGGTATAAACATTCTTTTCTAATTCTTCTGCCATTTTAAAAACCTCACTTTAGTTTCTGGTCATAACGAATCATATTGTACTCCATAAGACCCAAAATAACAAATATTATTATAATATAGGGCTTATCGAGCTGTTCTGTCGTTTTCCTTCTGGATAACATCGTGAGCGCCGCCCTCGATGATGGATGTGGAAGATACGACAACAAGTCTTGCTTTCTGCTGGAACTCTTCGATGCTGGAAGAACCGCAGGAGCACATTGTAGCCTTAACCTTTGCAAGTGATGTGTCGAGGTTGCTCTTGAGAGGTCCTGCATAAGGAACGTAGGAATCAACACCTTCCTCGAATGCCATCTTGCCGCCCTTTCCACCGTCATCATAACGCTGCCAGTTACGTGCTCTGTTGGAACCTTCGCCCCAGTACTCCTTAACGTAGCTGCCGTTAACGATGAGCTTTCTCGTTGGGGACTCGTCGAATCTTGCGAAGTATCTGCCGAGCATGAGGAAGTCAGCACCCATAGCAAGAGCGAGTGTCATGTGATAGTCGTGAACGATACCGCCGTCAGAGCAAAGCGGGATATATACGCCTGTCTTCTGGAAATACTCGTCACGAGCCTTGGAAACAGCGAGGACTGCGGAAGCCTGACCGCAACCGATACCCTTCTGCTCACGAGTGATACAGATGGAACCGCCGCCGATACCTATCTTGATGAAGTCTGCGCCTGCATCTGCGAGGAACTTGAAGCCTTCGTCGTCAACTACGTTTCCGGCACCGACAATAACGTCAGGGTAGTTGGACTTGATCCACTTAAGAGCTCTCTCCTGCCATACTGAGAATCCGTCTGAGGAGTCGAGACAGAGAGCATCTGCACCTGCTTCGATGAGAGCAGGAACTCTCTCTTCGTAGTCACGGGTGTTGATACCTGCGCCTACAACGAGCTTCTTGTCTGCGTCCAAAAGTTCATGCGGGTTAGCCTTGTGGAACTCATAGTCCTTACGGAAAACGAGACCTACGAGACATCCGTCTTTATCTACGATAGGGAGCTGGTTGATCTTATTGTCCCAGATGATGTCGTTAGCTTCCTTAAGAGTTGTTCCCTCAGGTGCTGTAACGAGCTTCTCGATTGGAGTCATGAACTCCTTGACCTTTGTATCTGTGGACATTCTGCTTACACGATAGTCTCTTGTTGTAACGAGACCCAGAAGCTTACCTGTTGATGTACCGTCGCTTGTAACGGCTGCTGTGCCGTGGCCCTTTTCTTCTTTAAGTGCCAATACTTCTTCCAAAGTGGAATCAGGAGTAAGGTTGGAATCGGAAGTAACGATACCTGCTTTGTATTTCTTAACTTTACGGATCATCTCACACTGAGATTCGATAGACTGAGACTGGAAAATAAAAGACATACCGCCGCATCTTGCGAGTGCGATCGCCATGCCTGAATCTGAAACGGCCTGCATAACT
>CADCQX010000190.1 GCA_902803695.1 Oscillospiraceae bacterium | reverse complement strand
GAAGCTGTTATTGAGACCGAGTATGAGAGCCCGACAGGAATGAAGGACGGCGACAAGTACGATGTAACCATTATGCTCGAGGGCATGGAAGAGACCGTTTCTTATGAGCACGTCATCAACTCGGGCGTCGGCTTTGAGATGGACTTCGAATGCGAGATCCTTAACCGCGTAAGTGAGGCAGACAAAGAGTCATTCATCTCGATGTATGAAGATCAGAGTAATCCGCAGATCTTTTTCGAGGTTGAGTACGAAGGCGACAGCACAGATAAAGTTGCTTCATCGATAAGTTCACTTCTCTCAGGAAGTTACGAACTTACTCAGGATACATATAAGCTTGATGGCGCAGGCGCATGCACAAGGATCGTTGCTTCAAGCACGACAGGCGACAACACCGTGCAGACGATCTACATCATTCCTGCAGGAAACGGTTCTGTAGTAGCAACTGCACATTATACTCTCGAGAGCACAGAAGGATTCGGAAGCAGATTCAACCAGATGGCAAACACCATCATCATTATCGATAATAATTCCGCAAACCTGACCGCGATCGGATAATAATTTTTCATATGATAAATGCACCGATGAGAAAAATCTCACCGGTGCATTTTTATGTGAAACTTCCTTTTGTTATTCTCTTATGAGTTTGTAAGCGGATATCTTTTTGATCCTGTGAGACAGGAACCAAACGAGAATAAATGTGACGACCGTTCCTGATACGACGGAGGCTAACGGCATCCACGGAAGTTCTTCAAGGGTACTTCTATATATTCCCAAATTCTTCAGTATAAGGCTCAAAAATCTGTTGGCATTCATAAATCCGATGAGCGAACCGATAGCAAGACCGATTACAATGTTCGGCATCAGCGACAGCGTAAGTTCCATCCTGAGCTGGGAACTCGTGAAGCCGAGTGACTTCTTGATACCGATCTCCTTCTGGCTCTTGATGATGATCGTCTTAACGAGCAATACCATCGACAGGAAGATGATAACGATCGAGACTATGATAAAGACAAAGCAGAGAGCCTTTGCAACCATAAGATCCACATCATCACCATTCTTGATATAGTCATAAGCATTGGAATAGTAATAGAGCTTATCACCATAAATCTCCTGGATATTCTCCAGGACGTTCTTGGATGACTCGTAATCTGTCACGGAAAAGGTCATCTCAACCCAGTGAGGTGAATATTCAATATTGAGAGCTTCAAGACCATCTGCCGTCATCCTTGCGACTACACCAAAATTATATGTAGTCTGGCAAAGACCCGTCACTACATATGTACCCTCATAACCTGAACATGCAACTTCGATTTCATCTCCGACCTTGATATCACAATTGTCCGCGAGCGTATTTCCGATAACGATCTCATTACTTAAGACCGGAACACGTCCTTCGGTCAGGTTCATGTTATTAACATAAGCCCAATCGTCCGAAACAGTGATTTCCGTTAAGGTTCCCTTTATCGTTGCTACGATAGACATCTCTGTCCAGGCTTTATCTACACCCGGAATATCTCTTATATCTTCTGCATCCGTATTCTCCTCGAAAAAGAGACTTGCTTCGCTGCTTGTATCTGAAAGAAGCTTATAAAGATTCATTGTCTTATATGCAATGTTGTACGTAAAAAATACCGATATCGATAAGGTGATTCCGACGACAGCCATGATGAAGATTATAAGAAGGTTCTGCTTCTTGTTCCTGAAAGCACTCTTAAGAGAGAGTATCCATACGATCGGACCGGATGTGATCTCGACCGGGAAACTGTTCTTCTTGAATGTGTGACTTTTCAATCCGAATCTTATAGCTGTTACAGGATCTATCGTACTGATCCTCATGGTGGACAAGTATGATACGATCATCGTCGCGCCGACAGTAAAAGCTCCCGTGATAAGAAAAGCCGTCAGATTAAACGGAGGTTTCCAGATCGTTCCCGTCATTCTTCGAAGAAGCCGCTCCTCAAAGATAGGAAGCGAGATATAGAGTAATACCGTACTTATGGCAAATCCGACCGACGATGTTATGGTAAATTCCAGTATCTGCGCAAGTCTAAGCTGACTTCCCGTATATCCCAGAGATTTGAGAGCACCGAGATTAACGATATTCTGTTCAATACTGTTCGATATACGGAAGTAGATAACGGTAACTACAACGAGGGTAATGATGACGGCAAATACACACAAGATTGCAGATACGATATTGATCATATACAAACTGGCCTTTATCGTTTCCGGCAAAGAGTAATAATATGCATCAAGTCCCTTGATATTGAAATCCGCCAGCATCGCCTGAACATATTCTTCGGTATTAACACCATCCTTAAGCTGGATATCGAAAAATCTGTTCATGTTGTCATCGTCCTTGATCTGAATGAAATCGTAGGAAGAAAGATATACAGGGGAAGCACCGGATAAAGTCTCATACGAACCTGCAAGAGTAAATGAATACTCTTTTCCGTTGATCTTCATCTTTATCTCGTCTCCGATACTATATTTATTCCTGAACCTGCCTTTCAAAGCGATATAAGGCAAATAGATCGGATTTGCATATTCTTCATCAGATCTCTCGATAAACATCGGAGCGCCGATCTCTCCATAATCATCAAGTGCTCCGAAACGCATATTGAACGTTTCTTTATCTTCTGAACTTATACTGTCAAAATTATCCTCATTAAAGATGACTTCGCACTCACAGATGGTAAACATCTGCTCCTCGTAAGTTTCAATTGACGGATCGTTTTCAATGTAATTTGCTACATTTTCCTCATTGGAAACATCATCATCATATTGATAGACATAGAGAATAACATCCGCTGAATTCAGTTCCTCTGCCTTCGTATCATAATGATTGTTGTAACCCATAACGATACAAAGTCCGAACTGGAGCATGAAAGATGACAGCACAACGATCAGGACAAAGCTGATCATATGAGAAAGATCATTACGGAAATTGGATTTGATCAGTTTCGTTAGCATAACTTACCATCCCATTTCCGTAAGGAATGCGCGCAGTTTATCATGACGCTCTTTGTCGCCCGTCTTATACGGTCCGAGATCACATTCACCGCATATCGTACCGTCTTTGAAATATATGATCCTGTTTCCTCTTCTGGCCGACTTCATATCGTGTGTGACCATGAGGATAGACTGTCCGTTCTGATTGATCTCGGTAAGGATATTAAGTACCGCATCACTTGATGAACTGTTAAGTGATCCGGTCGGCTCATCCGCAAATACCATGTCAGGCGAATTGATAACGGCACGAACGATACCTACACGCTGTGCTTCACCGCCGGAAAGCTGGTTAGGAAATTTACGCCAGAGCTCCGGACCGATCCCGACCTTCTTAAAAAGATCTTTGGCCTTTGCAGCGAGCTGCTTTTTATTTTGTCCCGTGAGAAGACCTGCGGTAAGGACGTTGTCCATAACGCTCATAGTCTCCATGAGATATACCTGCTGGAAGACAAAACCGCAGTGCTTGCGTCTGAAGATGGCAAGCTGGTCACTGGTGAAGTTCGTGATATTCCTGTCGCTGAAATATACCTGTCCCATGCTCGCTTTATCCATTCCGGAAAGCGCGTAGAGAAGAGTGGATTTACCTGCACCCGAAGAACCCATGATGACGGTAAAATCGCCCTCATAGATCTCGGTATCCAGATTCTTTATAATGTGTCGCTGAACTCCTCCGGTCGAGAAACTCTTACAAAGCTTCTCGGTCCGTATGATGCTCTTTTTAGGCATATGCTTTTTCCCTCTTCTTACGGATAATAGTTCCAACTACTATTACTAATAATACTACACCGCCTGCGACCCACAATCTGCGATCCATGTAGATCGGTTCCTTCTCGATAACAGGCTCTATGACAGGCTCGACTACCGACAGCGTAACGGATGATTCGTTGCTATATACGTTGCCCTGTGCGTCTTCGTATGTTACCTCTGCCACTATGTCACCTGTGCCGAGAGCTGTAGACAAGACGGAAAGATCCACATCCACACTGTTTTCGATAGGGATGGATCCAATGAAATCATCTGTTGTCTGGATATTGTTGCCCTTTAAGACCACATTAACATTATAAATATCGCTCTTACCCGTATTATTTACGCGAAGCGAGCAGCTCGTCTTACCGTCAATGATGACACTGTCTCTCGTAAGCTTCATTCCGGTAACAGAGAGCTTCGGGATCTGCACGATTGGAACAGTAAGTTCGGCCTCATCTTCGAAAAAACGCCAGTCATCTTCCTCATACGCATACTTAACATTAACGGAATAAGTGTTAGGAAGAAGATCCGATTTCGTAGTCATCTCAACAGCCACATCAAATTCCGCTTCCTTGTCGACGGAATCCACATAGATGCTGTTTGTTCCTGACTTCGGAACGATATTATTCTCTTCGCTCGAAAGTGTGAGTTTGATATTAGTGAGTTTTTTCTTCGATTCATTCTTCATGTGAATGGTAAGTTCGAAATCATCACCTGCTTTGATCTCATCCTTGTCGATGTCGCTTCCCGTGATGATAAGTCTAGGTACCACGTCAGCCTTAACAGGTACTTTGAAACCGGCCAGAATGCCTGTCATACTTAATCCCATTATTCCTATGGAAAGTATCTTCGCGAAAACATTTTTCATATAGGGTATCTCCATTTCATACTGATTGACAAATAGAGAATATCCCAACAAACATTAAGTGTCTTTGCGTTAACCTTAAGGGAACCTTAAGATTATGCCAGTTTGAAAAATAAAGTTACCCTGAAACCGCCGTCAACATTGCTGCATTCCAAAGATCCGTCCATCTTTTCCATGAGTTCGCTAGCGATGGCAAGACCTAATCCTGCGCCCTGCTTACCTTTAGCATTGGAGCCTCTTCTGAATCTCTTGGTTATCATCGGAAGATCATCTTCGCTTACGCCGCCACCCTTGTCGGTAAAGCTTATGACAAATAGATCATCTTCTATATGTGATCTTACATTGATCACCGTATCTGCATATTTATATGAGTTGTTAATGATGTTATTTATGACCTGCGTTGTCCTTACCAGATCGCAGTCGATGATGCACGGAGCAAGTTCCGATATGTCAGTATATTCCTTGTGATCCGCATCTTTAATGATGTCCTTAAGCGCGGAGCTTGGCTGCTCGGACAAAGTTACATCAAGGTTATTAAGATCGGTAAGAGTTGTCGCGAAGAGGTCTGATACCAGCACATCGATCTGATCTGCTTTTGAAACGATCGAATGTATCTTGGTCTTCTGATCCTGCTCTGTGCTCTTTGCTTCGAGAAGTTCACTCATTGCTTTTATTGAAGCAACAGGAGTCTTGATGTCGTGGGATAATTGGGCAACAAGTTCCGCTTTGCTTCTTTGTGCTTCGTATTCTTTCTGTCTTGCTTCCGCAAGTTCAGTTCGCATGATATCGAAGCTCT
>CADCQX010000189.1 GCA_902803695.1 Oscillospiraceae bacterium | reverse complement strand
CAAAGCTTTGATCCTGTCATTTAAGATGTTCAGGGTGTAATAAGCTCGAAGCCTTAAACCGTTGATGTCATCATCGGAATCAAGTTCAGATGCGGCGGAGGCATAGTATTTTCGAGCACGATCAGGATCAATATTCCAGATACTGTAGTAAAGCACGAGTGACCTTATGAGAGATATCCTGATCGGAGAAAGACCCGATCCGTAATTCGGATTCATGTTTTCATAGATCCTGAGCCATTCAGCGACTTCGCCCATTACATTGATATCTCTTCTCATCTCAGCCCAGAGAAATCTCAGGGTCTGGTATGAAAGCTGGCTTGACTTGTCGCCCTTGTAATCCTTGATCTCATCCAGCGAAGGAATATAGACATCTTTTATGTCATCCTTGGAATGAATCTCCCTGACCTTCTGATTCCTGAACTGATGGAGATTCTTTCCGAACAGACCGACCGTTCTTAAACAGATAACTATCGCGCATAAAGACAAAACAGCCGCGCCCATAAGGAATGATGACAGGAAACTTATCAGAAGCCCGTCAAAAAATCTTTCTCTCATGAAAATGACATATACGACTGTAATACCCAGTACCAAAAGAGACGGAACAAAAAAGACCAGCATCGAGAACAGGATATCTGTTCCCTTCTTTAGCTCTTTTCCCGGGTGAGGTCCGACATAACTTGTCACAAACAAGGAAAACCGGGTCTTCTGAGGAGTAAACTTTCCGTTCTTTTTAACATACTTCTTTCCGAAGACCTGGAAATAAATTACTTCAAGATCGAACACAGGTGCGAGCGCCATCTGGAACAGGCCTATAAAGAGCATCAGCATCCAACCTCCGAGGATCACACCCGGAATTATTGCCACCAGATCTGTAATACTTGTTCCAGGAAGAAACATTTCCGGATCCTCCTGAAGGTTACTCTGCCTGAACCGAAGTCATCGCGATCGTGTTAACGATATCCTCTACACAGCATCCTCTCGACAGATCATTACATGGCTTAGCAAGTCCCTGAAGTACTGCAAAGCAGTCAGCACCACCCAGACGCTCGGTGATCTTATAACCGATGTTACCTGCCTGGAGATCAGGGAAGATAAGAACGTTGGCGCGTCCTGCTACAGGGCTGCCCTTTGCCTTTGATGCACCGATCTCAGGAACGAGAGCGGCATCAAACTGCATCTCACCGTCAAGAAGAAGATCAGGTGCGAGCTCATGAGCAAGAGCAGTTGCTTCCTGAACCTTGCTTACGAGTTCGTGCTTGGCACTTCCCTTTGTTGAGAATGAGAGCATTGCTACGCGCGGCTCTTCGATACCGCAGAGAACCTTAGCTGTGTCTGCTGCAGCGATAGCGATATTAGCGAGTTCCTCAGCCGTAGGGCACGGGATAACTACGCAGTCGGCGTAAACGAGAAGTCCGTTCTCACCGATATTCTTGTTAGGACAATCCATAAGGAAACTGGATGAAACAACCTTCATTCCGGGCTTTGTCTTGATGATCTGAAGTGCCGGACGGAGCATGTCGCCTGTCGTGTGAACGGCACCTGATACGAGGCCGTCAGCATCGCCGAGCTTGACCATCATGATACCGTAGTACATCGGATCAGCTACGAGCTTTGCTGCATCTTCAGGAGTAACACCCTTGGACTTACGAAGTTCGTATAATTCGTTCGTGTAGTGCTCAGCCTTGTCGCTGTTCTCAGGATCGATGATCGTGATGCCATCGATATCTACTCCCTGCTCTTTTGCAACGGAAGCGATCTTCTCAGGATTTCCGATAAGTACCGGGATCGCGAGACCTTCCTTTTTTACGATCGAAGCAGCTGATACTGTACGAGGCTCGTCTCCCTCAGGAAGAACGATGCTCTTAACGTTTGCGCGTGCCTTTGCCTTTATCATCTCTATCATGCTCATAGTCTTATACCTCATCAAAGATCAATATCTTTAAAGCCTTCCCATACATTCTTACCGGAATATGTAAGGGGCTCCAACTTGCCCTGCATTACCTTAAGAGCAGGCATTGCAAGTGCCTCCTGCTCCATCTCGCCCGGATATGAAGTTATCGGAGCGATCCATCCGCAGTGTTCGGTGATAGTTTCCTCAACGTCCTTGAATCTCAAAAGTCCGCCGGTAAGAAGGATTCCGTCGACCTTACCGCAGAGTACTGCACTCATCTCACCGATCATCTTGCTGATCTGGTAGAGCATCGTGTTCCATACGAGGGATGCCTTCCTGTCGCCTTTCTCGACGAGCTCGTGGATGGTGTCTGAATTAGCTGTACCGAAGAGGTCAACGAATCCGCCTGCACGTGAGCAGCGAAGTCTTACTTCTTCAATTGAGTGTTCCTCGATATAGTCCAGAAGTGCGAGAACAGGAACGCTTCCGATACGTGTAGGTGTGAATGCGCCTTCACCGTCGGCACCCATGTTGCCGTCGATCATCTTGCCGTTCTTGTGTGCGCTTACCGTGATACCGCCGTCGATGTGAGCAACGATGAAGTTGCAGTCTTCATACTTCTTGCCCATCTTGTCAGCATGGAATTCGGCAACCGCCTTCTGGTTAAGTACATGTGAATGTGATACGCGGTAAACGCCCTTGATACCCGTAAGGCGTGCGTAATCACAATATTCGTCAACGTTTGTCGGGTTCAGCGTGAATGCAGGCTTATTAAATTTTGTAGCGAACTGCCATGCGAGCATAACGCCGAGTTTTGCAGGATGCTCGGATCCGCCTACTGCTGCTTCCGTGTCGTCAAAGAGTTTCTGGTCAACCCTTGTGATTCCGCCAGGCTGTGTGCATGCGCTGCCGCCGCGGCCTACGAATACGTCGATGGATTCAGGATCGACTCCCTCATCCTTCAGCATGTTCATGATAACGTCGTAGCGGAAAGGCATCTGACCGTTAACGTGAGGGAACTTCAAAAGCTCGTCTGCGTCATGGAACAGGCTTCTCTCGAAGACCAGGTTCTCGTTTTCGAAAAGGCTCACCTTGGTTGATGTGGAGCCCGGATTTATAACCAATATCTTGTAGATCTTGTCTGACATTTTTTCTGTCTCTTTTCTTTTTCTTATTTTAGCAAGTTACATTATAAAGGATTCGTCAACCTTAGGTATTCCTAAAAGGTCAAGTTTTTGATTTGTTTTTTGTCTACTGTCGGTCTTTTTCGAAAAAAATAAGAGCGGGACGCGTCCAAAAGTGTTAAAATTCTTTTTAGAAATCCCTTGGGAGGTAAAGTGTTGATGAAAAATAAGATCTTAAGAAACGGTGCATGCCTGATGCTCGCAGGTATTCTCGCAGTAGGCATGACAGCATGCGGCAAGCCGTCGGCTAAAAAGCTGAGTAAGGTGGCTTCAAAGAAACTGGAGGCCGAAGAGGTTCCACTCGAAGACCTCGAGGATATGGAAAGCGATGATATGCAGGAAGCTCTGGAAGACGGTATCCTCATTAATACCAACGGTGAAGAGATCGAGGATGTTTTCGAGGATGAGGTAGAGGATCTTGATTTTGAAAAACTCGGCGATGCCATAGATATCGACATGGATGACTGGGATCTCGAGGACTTCAAGAATATCTCCGTTTACGCTACGGCCGAAGGAACTGACAAGATGACTCAGGGCGAACTGGACGAGATGGTCTGCGTAAGTGCGTTTGTCATCGAATTCGAGGACAGCAAGAAGGCCAATGAGCTCTATGCCGATCTGATGGATAAGTTCGAAGATTTAGCTGACGACGAGTTTGATATCGATGTTGGGAATCTCAACAAGGATGAATATGAGAACAAAGGCAACAAAGGCCACCTCGTTCTTAATCTCAAATCCGACATTCTTGTAGATGCACTCGTAGCTCAGGTTGAGGAGCAGACAGGTGAAGATGTCGACAAGGATATGAAAAAAGAGATCGAGAAATCCATCGGTGATATCAACATCGTATTTGCTCTTTACTATGACAACGGCGTTATGACCGTACTTATCGGATACGGCAACGACGATATGGATGATGTTACAACTCTTGCCAAGGCTCTCGGTATCAAGGATCCTATTACGGTCGAGAACAGCGACGAGATGGTAGATGGTATCACGGCTATCTTCACAGGCGGAATCACCCAGTACATCGCCAAAGCTCAGGAAGCAGCAGCAATGATCGAGCAGCACAAAGCCGATACTCAGGCAGTTGTTGATGAAATAGAGGAAGCTGTAGAGGGCTGATCCTCTTAAGGGTTATACTTCCCGCGAAGATTTCTGAACAATATCTTCAGAAGGTTGCTGTTACCCTTGAAGAAACTGATCTTGGTCGGGGTCTTCTCGTTTCTCGGATATACACGTGAGACAGGGACCTCGCAGGCCTTCATCCCGAGCTGAGTCGCTCTTACGGATAAGTAGGCCAGAAGTTCATAAGTTACAAAGATATCTCGAAGAGGCTTAACACGCTCATCTTCGAGATATTTTTTTGAATATCCCCTGTAGGCGTTAGTTGTATCAGTAAATCTCTGATGAGCAGTAATTGATATTACAGGCGCATGGATGAGCTTTACCGCCAGCCATCTGGTGACCGGAGTATTCTCCGCATGACCGCCCTTTACGAATCTCGAGCCCTGGATAAGATCATATCCTTCCTCGAGTTTCTCTATAAACTTCGGCACATCTTCTATGCTGTCCTTGTTGTTGCCGTCGATGGTGATGATGCCCTTATAGCCGCGCTCCAGAGCCCACCAGATGCCCATCCTAAGCTGGGCGCCCTGCTTGCCTTCGTCCCTCTTCGTAAGGAGCGTATTGACCTCGAGAGACTTAAGAAGTTCATCCTCCGTGCAGCCGTCAGTGGATCCGCCGTCGCAGATAACGATGTCGGCAGAATCCGACACCTTATGATCCTTGGCCCTCTGAAGTTCCGCACGGATGCGGTCGCCTTCGTTGATGATCGGGATCAGTACAACGTAGTCCTTCTTCCTGCCTTCATATTCGGTACATTCAAATCGCGGCACACCCGCCTGCTTCTCATAGATCATCTTCTTACTCTCCGAAAACACTCACCGCATATTCCATTATGCGCTTAAGTCCGTCGATATCATCCGTGGTCTTCATCTCTATCGAGACAAAACCCTTATAGCCTTCTTCCTTGAGGAACTCGCTAAGCACCTTGTGAAGCTTTCTCTTTTTGACCGGAACCAGGTTCGGCTCGCTTATATGGACATGATTTATAAGTCCCGCATGACCCTTCAAGACGGAAATATCCTCGCCGTTCTCGATCATGGTTCCCACGTCCAGATTGAGCTTAAATCCTTCAGACTCGACTTCTTCGATAAGCTTCAGTGCGGACGCATTTGTGTTGATGAAATTCGTTCCGTAGATAGTCGGATTCGCTTCCATTCCGACCACGGTTCCGTTATCCTTCGCGAAGTCTCCTATCGCCTTGAAAAATCCGTTTGCCTCCGACGGGTCAACACCCTCCGGCACGATCCTGTTCTTCGGGCAGCCGAACACCAGATTTTTACATCCGGTCTCCTTCGCGAAAAGTATCGCCTTCTCGGTATACTTTCTCAATGTCTCACGGTCCTCTTCGCCGTTGAAGATATTCTCCTTCCTGCCGTACCATATCGACTGCATGGACGGAACAGTAAACCCGTATTCCTTCTTTATCTTCTTCGCGAAAACACCCGCCTCAGATATCCTGTCGTAAGGACCTTCCGGGAACACTCTGGTAGGCGCTATCTCGAGGCCCTTGAAACCCAGGTCCTTCATACTCTTGTAGATCTCTTCGTCCTTTTCGGAGACCCATGCAATATTAGAAATCGACAGATCAAACATTAGCTTTCTCCTTGCTCTCTTTCTTCTGATTGATAATGATCAGCGTCATCAGTATCAGCGCAAAGTTCATCATATTTATTCCCCAATAATATCTGAATTCCGCCCATCCTGTCGATAGCAGAAGTCCCATTATCTGACCGATGACCGGGGATATCATCGTGATAAGTCCCTTGCCTTTTTTCCTGCAGAAAAGAAGTACGATCGAAGCGAGTCCCAGGAATGTCAGAACAGCACTTCTCCACGTAAATATATCCAGGATCTGGGCATCGTGAGTAAGAAGCGACAGGTTGGTTACGACAGGAAACAGCGGTGTCTCCTCACGTGCCGGATAATAATCATTCCACTTGTAGCCTTCGAGTTCACGGCCGTCCATTGTCGTATAGAAACATGCTCCGTTCAGTGCTTCCTCATCACTCGGACATACGCTCCACAGAGCTTCTTCCCTGGCTGTGACCGCACGTGTCACGAGGACCGGATCTCTCAGGAATGTATCGATATAACACTTGATGAACTCGGCATGTGTAGCCTTCGAATCATAGGCCTGATCGGACCATGTCGGCATATACTGATAATCGTTCGTGTTATAACCCGTGATATCAGCTACGAGTCTTGAAGTCCTCTCAGATACTTCTCCCTCGCCGTAGTATGCACCAAGGATATCCTGTCCCAGACCGATATGGCTTCCTCTCGTTCCTGTTGATTTAACATCATAGTGGGAACGCAGAGGCACCTGAACGATGAATATCATGACAAGGCTTAATGCAATCGATCCGATGATCTTCAGGTTCTTTCTGATAACAGGTATCAACGCTATAGCGATAATGATGAATACGACAAAGCCGTTCTTTCTGATGAGTGCCAATACGGATAATGCAATAGCGAGTTCCACATAGATCAGCCATTTTTTCTTGTAGAGTTCACCGTCGATCACGAGCTTACTTAAGATCACGAAGACCCAGAGAAGGACGAGGCAGTAAGGTACGTCTTTCCAGATCGTATTGACCGGAAGATAGTTACTGATATTGAATGCGAATAGGAATGTGACGATATAAAGGAATGTATCGCTGAGACCTTTTTTTCGAAGATACAAAATAAGATCGGTAAGGACAAAAGCATACAGGATATGCTGCGAGAAGATTATGGTGTAGGTGGAGTCCTTAATCCTCAGAAGAAGATTCGTGACAAAGCAGTAGAAGAAAGGATGCCAGTCATCCATTCCCTGAAGGTGCTTGCCGTTGATGATCATGGTGCTGATGGAATCCTCCGAGGATATGCCCGGATTATTGATATAGAGATTGAACTCCAGCGGCGCCAGGATGATGAGAAGTATGACGGCTACAAAGATCACCGTGCTGAGTCTTCCCGAATTCTTGAAGGCTTTCTTGCCCAGCTTGTCGAAGTAGTAGAAAAGGCTCTTCGTCACAGGGATGACCCAGAAGATGGCCGCGATAAATACCAGGATATCAACGACTGATATCTCCTTATTTAGCGGATAGATGAAGAGCTTGATCCCCGTAAGAGCAAAAGCGCCGTATACATAGAGGATGATTGCAGCAGCCTTTGTCTTTTGATCAGTGAAGAGCTTATCGGTGAATGCACATTTCTTGTCATAACCGATGACCGCCAAAACTGAGATCAGGCCCAGGAACCCGATCGTTGCCATGGAGAATCCGGCTTTGCTGAAGAACGCGATCACCGCGCACAGAGCAATCTCGAGTATAAGGTCGAGAAGATTGTAGCGGACTGATCCGAATACTTTCTTCTTGAGCGGAACGACCGTCGAGTATATCTTGTCGCTGAAGATCACCAGAGCAGCTGCGATAAGAGCGACCGCGATGGTCTTTACAACTGCAAATGCTTTCTCGCCTGTACCAGGCGTCTCCAGATAGAGATAATTGACTGCGATCTGACCGTCGCCGACCGTAGTAACCTTAGGAGTTGTCGAGCAGCCGTCGGACATGATATGGAGTTTATAGTCCTTGCTGCTATCAGTCAGTGCATTAACGTAGATATGAGTCCACTGCCCCGGAATGATATTCGCGACAGAGATGTTAGACGAATAAAGAAGCTTGTCGCCGGTAGTGATTCCGACATTGATGATGCCGGACTTATCCTCAGGAATATCTTCGAAGATCAGTCCTATGTACATGAGCCTGTCATGATCGCATTTGAAGTCCATCTCGAGGTCGTCACATTCCACGACCGATGCGTTGGACAGATCATATTCAGAAGGCTGTAATAATCCTCTTTGGATATCGTTCCTGAACACGATATAGAATATCCTGACAAGCAATAGGAGTACTATCATAACGATCAGGATCTTCTTCCACAGATCCATCTTCTTAACAGCGTCAACGGGATTCTTACTCATTTCGAAGGCTCACTTTCTTTGACCTCTTCAGCCTTTACGGAGACCTTACCGTGAAGGATCACCAGAGTAAGAAGTACGAATGTGGTATTCATAAGGTTGATGCCCCAGTAGTATCTGAACTCGGACCAGCCGGTGGACAGGAGAAGACCCAGGATCTGACCTGTCGCAGGTGATAATATCGCCCAGATTCCCTTATCCTTACGCTTGAGAATGAGGAGCACGATGGACATGAAAGCCATGAGGGTCAAAAGTCCGCTTCTCCATACAAATGCTTCGATCCACTGGGTAAAGTGCGTCAGGAGACAAGCGTTCGTTATCTGCGGATAAAGGCTTACATACTTACGCGCCGGATAATAATCGTTCCAGTAGTATCCTTCGGAAGTCCTGCCGTCCATGGTATCCGAATAACATACGCAGCTTAAGATCGCATCTTCACCTTCGTAGATATTCCAGTAAGCATCTTCCCTGGCAAGCACCGAACGGGTGACGAGAACAGGGTTTTTGAAGAATGTATCAATGTAGCTTACGATGAATTCGCCCGTAGACGGATCGATATAGTAGGACTGCTTGGACCAGGTCGGATAATACTGGTATTCGGCAGTATTTTGTATCGTCATGTCCTCCACGATCTTGGATGTCTTCTCCGATACTTCACCGCCTGCATAATATGCGCCGAGGATATCCTGTCCGAGTCCGATATGGATACCTGTCGAACCGGTTGATTCAACTTCGTAATAAGTCCTTAGAGGCATCTGTACGCAGAATATGATGCAGATACTCATAAGGATCGAGAAAACGACCCTGATGTTCTTTACAAGGATCGGGATAAGGAATGCGACCGCGATAATTGCAGGAACAAATCCGTTCTTTCTCAGAAGATCGGTAAGTGTCAGTGCGATGATGAGTTCCGGATAGATGAATATCTTCTTCCTGTATTCCTCCCTGTCGATTGTAAGCTTCGCGATGATGATCATGAGCCACAGCAAAGCCAAACCATACGGGATGTCCTTCCAGATCGTATTGACCTGAAGGATATTGCTCGCATTAAATCCGAAGAACAGCGCGATAACGATAAGCACCGCGTCGCTGAACCCCTTTTTTCGGAGATACAAAAAGAGCTCGGTAATAACGTAGGCGTACATGATATGCTGTGCGAAGACCAGGATATAGGTCGAATCCCATATCGACAGAAGGATCTTCGTCAGGAAGCAGTAGAAGAACGGGTGCCAGTCGTACATGCCGCGCAGATGCTTGGCGTTGACCACCATCGTGTCCACGGTATCGACGGAACTGATGCACGGATTATTGATGTAGAGATTGTATTCCACAGGAACCAGGAGGATCAGCAGCACCACCGTCACGAATAATCCCGTCTTCATCTTTTTCCTGTTCTCGAAAACTCTCGCTCCGAGCTTGTCCATGTAGAAAAGGAAGCTGTTGACGATCGGAATAAACCAGATGATCGCTGCGATAAATGTCAGGATATCCGTAAAGTTCACGCTCTTGTTGATCGGATAGATGAAGAGCCTCTGGCCCGTGAGAGCGAATGCCGCGTAGACATAAAGCGCATACAAAAGCGCCTTCTTCCACGTCTTATCAGTAAGGGTCTTTGCGAATTCAATGTGCTCCTCGTTTCCGATAACTGCCAGAAGCGAGATCAGCAATAAAACGACAATAGTGGAATCCTGGAATTCGATTCCCGAATTGAAGACGATGACGCCGCACATAAGAAGTTCCAGACAGACCGCGAAGACCTTGCTTCCGACCTTGCTCTTCAGAACTCCGGTAGCTGCCGTGATCTTTTCTGCGGCAACATCGGCCTTAACTATCGCGACTGTCGCGATCAGCATGAACCATATCCACAAAGATACGGTAACGAACCTGTCAGAGATGCTCACAGGTTCTATGAAATAATAGTTTACGGCGATCTGCTTATCCAGAGCCGCGTCATTTGCGGATGAAGATATGATCTCAGGTGCGTAGCTGCCGCCGGCCGTAAGGACAAACGGAGCATAGGTGCAATCCTCATTTGCCGTAAGGAGGATCTGATATTCACAGCCGCTTTCTATCTCGCAGTTGATGAATACCTTCTTCCATTCTCCGTCAACAATGTTTTCCAGAGAAAGCTCGGCAGAATAGATGTCTCTGTCACCCTTGAAGATGTTAAGTATGATCTTGCCTTCCTTATCGGCAGGGACAGACGTAAACATGAATTCCAGATATTCGAGTCTTCCCTTGTCGCTTTTGAAGGTCTGCTTAAGTCCGTTACACTCAACATAAGAAGGGTCCGACAGATCATAAGTGACCGACGGGCTCGATGTTCTTCTAACGTCGGATCTGACCGCAACATAGAATATCCTGACGAGCGACAGAATGATGATCGCCGCGATAAGGACTTTCTTCCACGTTGCTGCGGATCTCAACTCGTTAAAGAACCTTCGGATCATCACATGCCCTCCACGAAGGCCTTGACTGCTCTTAAGACTTCTTCCTTACCGCAGAGGTAACCGTCTTTTCCGCCGAAGATCTCCGCATACTTTGTCCTGAAATCGTAGTTTACAGGCGTGCCGTTAAGCTCGTTCACGAATTCCTTTCCCGTTATGTATCGGAACACCTCGCCCGCACTTACAGGTTCCGTTGCAGGATGCCACAGCGTGATGTTGTTCTTAAGCGCGATGTCGATATCATCGTTTAATCTGCTTAAGTCATAGAACTGGTATCTGCTCCTGCTGTCCGTAAAGTTCAGTGCAGAGAACCCGAGTCTCTCGAACACTCCCTTGAGCATCTTCTTATCCTCATCGGGAACGTTTGCCTTGTAAAATCCGTTGTCCTGAAGCTGATAATAATCCTTAAGGACCGGCTCTTTTTCCGAGAGCTCGGCGAACTTGTCCGCCTTCAGCATGAACGGAATATAATTGATCATGTCATAGATGAAATTCTTCTTTATGTTCTTTCCGAAAAGTCCCGGCAGCCTTACGATCAGCGCATCAGGATAATTCTCCCTCGTCCACCTCTCGAAAATGCATCTGTTGATGCCGTACGGCTGAAGTCCTTCCGTATCGAGTTCGCTGTCTTCATCCTTCCCGTTCGGATCCTTGAAAACATCCACCGATGAGATGAGTACCAGTTTCTTCGGATCGATCTTACGGATGTTCTCCTCAGCGTTTTGGATCATCTTGAGATCACGCTCAGGGTCACTGTTTGCGAGATATTTCTCGGCACGAAGGCCGGAATAGATCAAAAGGTCAGGCTTCGTTCCGAAAGCCTCCTCGATATTTTTCGAATTATAGGCACCGTCAAATCCGCCTGTGGCGTACATGTTGCTTCCTACAAAACCCGTGTATCCTACCAGTGCTTTTTTCATATGTCTTCCGCCTTACTTGGAGTATTTCTCTATACTCTCAACGTTATAGTGTTTGCGCTTGAATACCATGTCGACGATGATCTGAAGATACTTGACGATGATGGTAAGGATTCCGAACAAGCCCAGGAATGCTACCGACAGGAACAGCAACGTGGTCGTCCAACCTTCGATAGGATTTCCTACGAAGAATACGATCATTGTATAGATGACCATGAACAAAGAAAGGATGATCATGAGTGTCGTCATTCCCAGCGAGAACCTGAATCCGACTTCGGTAAAAAGGATAAGTGAATCGATGGCAAGTCCTGCCCTGAATCCTCTCTCCTTCTTATCCTCCTTGTACCTTGTCACAGGCTTGACATCATACTTCAGATTGTCCGTCTTAAGTCCGCTTCCCACATAAGCTGCCTTACGGTAAGGGATGGTCTTGTTCATGGAATTGATCCTGTTGATGACGCGTCTGCTCAAGATCCTGAAACTCTCTGTGGTGAGCTTATATGACACGTCCGAGAACCTGTCGAAAACGTGATAGAACATCCTCGATGTGAACTTTTCTTTTCTGTTCGGCGATGCGCTGACGATATCGTAACCCGTGAGCGAATGCTCGTAGATCTTCATGATCATGCTCTCGTCAAAATCAGCACATGTATTATCGAACTCGAAAACGAAGTCTCCGATGGCGATATCCATACCCGCATCCATCGCGAGTTCGAGGCCGTGGAAACTGCTCATGTTGACCACCGAGATACAGGTTGTCGTCGTACCCTCGCTGATCTTCTTTATGACCTGGATGCTGCCGTCCGTGGAACCGTCATTTACGCAGATTATCTCGGAATGCTCGAAGTTAGTCTCGAGGACTCTTACTATCATTCCCAGAAAATCCTGAAGCCTTGCTTCAGCGTTATGCACATACACGATGGCAGACACAAAATTCTTCTCTTTATTACTCATCGTCCAACACCTCGTTCAGATCATAGACTGTATTGATCTTTCCCGACAGAACACCTACAAAAGTCGGGTTCTTTGAGTAGACTCTTATGACCGTTGGTCTGGAGTCATCGATCTCAGAACTCATCAGGATAGGCTTCATCGAGAAAAGCGAATGATCATATTTGAATTCATACTCGTCGAGCATGTATTTTCGAGCAAGATTAGCCATATAAGGCCATGCCGTATCAGGCTTTGCAGGGCAGTCATTACAGTTACCGAGTCTCTTCGGAGAACAGTGTCCGTTACTCTTCTCAGGACATGTGAAGCCTCCGATCTCGTTGAAACTTGTCGTATGCGGAGTAAACGTAACCGACGTAAGCGAGTGATACCCGGTCTTTCCGAAAGGCATGATGGAGAAGAACGGACCGTCCATGACCGTAAAACCGATATCCTTCAGCTTGTCGTTGACATTGCAAAGGATGATCTCGCAGAGCTCGTACTTGATCTTGAACCTGTCAAAGCCCGCGATGTCCAGGATCTGATTGGCACCCGCGTAAGTAGCATTAAGGACATATCCGGTCTCGTAACTGTCACCGCTTTCCGTGGTGATCCTGTAGACATCACCGTCGCGGTCGATCTTGTCGATCTTGGTACCGAACTTGATCTCAAAGTTCTTATCATACTTTCCGAGCTGCTCGAAAAGGTAATCCTTGAGGATCATGGCATCGTATGTACACTCCCTTGTCCTGAAGACGCCGTCGCACATGCCGCTCTTGAAATAGTTATCTGCACAGAGTTCTTCGCACGGAATATCCGCTGCTTTACAGAAGTTCTTGAACTGTGTTCCGTCAGACCATGAATACCTGGCGGACGTAGCGTAAAGCTGGTCGAACTCGTTATTTATACAGAATGCGTAATCCTTGTTGAATTTCTCGTAATAGCTCGCCGTCTTAAGTGCGGTCGAGATGGATCTCGGGTAATGATAACCCTGGTGAACTCTGGCCTGATTGATGAATGTGGCTCTCTTAAACGCCGCATCGTCGCACTCCAGGACCAGCACATGCTGTCCCTTGCTGCAACAATAGAGTGCGGAATAAAGACCGTACAGGCCGGCACCGATTATGATCTTATCGTACTTCGTAGACATTGACTCCCCCACAGGACAACGCTATATGAGTTGTTTCCTGCCTGTCAATTATAACTGATTTAACCGCTTTTTTAAATAATCAAATAATTATGCGCGCGATTACAATAAGACTCACTTCACGAAATCGACATGGTCTCCTCTGCTCTGAACGATCCTGTAGCCCGTTCTCTCAACGCGGCCCGCGAGACACTTGATGCACTCGGCAGCCTCGTCTCCCGTGCAGATCTTGTTGTCGTAGAGAAGATACTTCTTACGGACACCTGTCGGTGACAGATTCGGCATGAGAACATTGGCACCTGCGAGTATTCCCTTCTCTCTTCCCATCGGATCAACGGTTCCGAGAGCCGTTGTGGCAGGAAGAAGAACAGTCGGCAGCATAAGCCTGATGACTGAGAGGATCCTGACGGTCATCTCTGTGGTTCCCTGCTTCTCATCCTTAAACGGAGTATCATGATGCGGAATGAACGGACCTGTTCCCAGCATCTCAGGCTTAAACTCCTGAATGAACCTTAAGTCCTTGATGAGATCTTCCGTAGTCTGATATGGTGATCCGATCATCATGCCGCAGCCGACCTGATAACCGATATCTCTTAAGTCCTTGAGACACCTCATCCTGTTATCGAAGCTCATCGACTCAGGATGAAGCTTCTCATAATGTTCTTTGGAAGCCGTCTCATGACGGAGCAGATATCTGTCTGCGCCTGCGTCATGGAGCATCTGATAACTCTCTTTACTTCTCTCGCCTATGGAGAGCGTAACGGCACAGTCAGGGTGTCTCTCCTTTATCCCCTTAACGATACTTACGAGCATCTCATCCGTGTAATACGGATCTTCGCCGCCCTGGAGCACCAGAGTCCTGAATCCCAACTTATAGCCTTCATCGGCGCACTCCAATATCTCTTCTTTTGTCAGGCGGTATCTCTCGGCATTGGCATTTCCTGCCCTGATGCCGCAGTATAGACAATTGTTCTTGCAGTAATTGGTGAATTCAACGAGACCTCTTAAGTAAACATCCTTGCCGTAATGTTTCTCTCGTACAGCTCGCGCTCTCTCGTTCAGGTATGAATTAAATTCCGGATCGTCGCACGTCAGAACCTCCTTGAATTCGCCGTCTTCAAGGTTTCCTGTCTGCTCCAGTTTATCGACGAGTATCTTCATGTCTTCTGTCATATCTTCATACCTTCTCGTTTTTTCTCGCTTGAATATATTACATATCGGACGAATACACAATAGAAAACACTTGCCCGCTAAAACAAATAAGGGGATGTCTCAAAAGTGATTGAACTCACTTGGGGCATCCCCATTCAGTACCATAAAAGTGTAATTGTTAGAGAGTAATTAACTCCGACAGTTGCACTTTTCTTATAATACGGGGAGTAATTGGCCTGACGT
>CADCQX010000188.1 GCA_902803695.1 Oscillospiraceae bacterium | reverse complement strand
TGCTGAATTTGATCTCTTCGTTGATCATTTGATTTGATGTTGGTTTAGCGATACGAATACACCTCCTTAAACAAAAAAAGAACGGTCATGCAAAACCCGTTCCTCTACAAAAATTCATCTTATATAGATGTCTTAAAGTATGAACCTCTTAACTGTTCGCTTGAGGTGAGAAACATGTTCTGCTTTTTTGTGACTACATAATAATAAGCATTCATTGGCTAAATGTCAATACTGATTTTCGTTTTATCGTTTTTTGACAAAAAGCCGACAAAACTTGTTTTTTTGCGACTATTTTCGTTGTTATTATACACTCTTTTTCTATTTTCATATGATAGAATATTTGCGGTAGAAATAAAAAAATGATTTTCAGGAGGTTTTCATATGAAAAACTATTTTGATCTTACAGGACAAGTTGCAGTTGTTACAGGTGCTTCCACTGGTTTAGGACTTCAGATGGCTAAGGCTTTCGCCAGCCAGGGAGCTAATCTCGTACTTCTTGCTCGCCGTCAGAATCTTCTTGACGAGAACAAGGCAGAGATCGAGAAAGAGTACGGTGTAAAGTGTCTTGCTTATGCTTGTGATATTACAGATACTGAAAAGGTTAAGTCCGCAGTTAAGGCTACAATGGATACATTCGGCCGCGTAGACATCCTTGTTAATAATGCTGGTACAGGTGCTGTTGCTCCTACGATCGAGATCTCTGACGAGACATTCATGAACGAGATCAACGTTGACCTCTTCGGAACATTCACATGCGCTCGTGAGTTTGCTAAAGAGATGCTCAAGGCTAAGTACGGCCGTATCATCAACATCTCTTCCATGTACGGTCTTGTTGGTAACATGGCTGCTACTTGTGCTCCTTACCACGCTGCTAAGGGTGGTGTTGTTAACCTCACACGTGCTCTTGCTGCTGAATGGGGTAAGGAAGGCATCACAGTTAATGCTATCTGCCCTGGTTACTTCTGGACTCCTCTTACAAAGGATACTCTCGAGACAGACTGGTTCGCAGCATACGCTAAGGGTGCTATCCCGATCGGCCGTTACGGTAACGAGGGTGAGCTCGATACAGCTGCACTCTTCCTCGCATCCCCTGCTTCTTCCTATGTAAACGGACAGAACATCGCAGTTGACGGCGGATACACAGCAATCTGATCAATAGTTTTCCTGAATACTGAATATATAAAACACCGACGGGATTATCTCGCCGGTGTTTTTGTTATTTCATATTCATTGCTTCTTCAATAGTCTCGGCCTTGCCTCTGGTTAGTTTACCAGGAATGGTCTTAGTCGAAGGTTTCATAGTTCCGGAATTATTGGCAGCTTAATAATCGCCTTATCATCCTCGAAAACAAAGGATCCCATTGCATCAGACATGATCTTATTTAATTTCTGTATCTCTTCATCATCAAAGGATAGGTTCTCCCCTGAGAAAACAATGAGCGCAGCAATCTCGGCTTTCAGTTCCATCTTTACACCTTCGCCGATCTTATCAGTTATATATTCGATCACATGGGACAGACTGTTCATATCAGTCATAACCGTCATTCTTTTGTTTGCAGGCGTATAGTCATTTATCAGAAGCCTGTTTACTTCAGAGTCAACAAAACCTCCCAACTCAAACCTGATCGGTTTATTTACGGGTACAAAAGCCTGTTCTGATGTCTCCTGCGGTTTAACGCCCTTCTTTTTCCCGATCTCCTTTTGGATCATGACTTCTATGGCGGCATTGAGCTTTTCCTTGGTTATCTTTTTATTCCGGATATCGCTGGCAAGAGTAATGGCGAATATGATACTGGAGGCCGTTGCCACCAGCAAAACGATCAAAAGGATCTCGCCGGTATAATTGTTATCTTCCTTTTTTGTATTAGGAGCTTCACTCTCATCATCTTCTTCAAGCGCTTCATTGGTATAAATAAATATACCGTTCATAATGCCGTCTTGAAGGCTCATAAAATACATAACGCCAAAAGCTGACAGGACGCCGATGACTATCGTCAGGGATAATACCAACCCTACAGCTTTCTTGATCATGTTCTCACCTTATAGCTTATTCAACAGATTTTCAGGGTCTTCAGCAGCCTTGACCTTGTCATTAGCCATAGCGATGATACCCTTCTCATCTATAAGATATGTTGTCCTTACGACACCCATTGAGACTTTGCCGTAATTCTTCTTCTCTTTCCAGACATCGTATGCCTCGATTACTTTTCGATCAGGATCAGAAAGAAGTGTAAAACCAAGATTGTAATTGGTCTCGAATTTCTTATGTGATGCAACTGAGTCCTTACTTATGCCGAGAACTACGGCACCCTTCGATATGATCTGCGGATATCTCTCAGAAAAGCCGCATGCCTGTTTGGTACAGCCCGGAGTATTGTCCTTCGGATAGAAATAAAGGATTACCTTCTTTCCCTTGTAGTCCGAAAGCGAATGCATATCGCCGTTTTGATCAGGCAATGTGAAATCAGGAGCTTTTGTACCAATTGGAAGCATATATCTGTACCTCTTTTTAAATTCTGATATCAGAGTATAATACTTTATTATGACTTTCAAGGAGTACAGAATATGATCTCATCACATATCAAAGAGAAGCTCCAATCGGGCTCTCTCATCAGAAAGATGTTTGAAGAAGGCAACAAGAGAAAGGCTATCTACGGTGCAGAGAATGTTTTCGACTTCTCCATAGGAAACCCTGACCTTGAGCCTCCAAAGGAAGTAAAAGACGCTCTTAAGGCTATCGTTGAAGAGGATGTTCCGGGCGGACACGGTTACATGAGCAACAGCGGTTACGAAGCAACACGCGCCGCTATCGCAAAGAAGCGTTCCGAGGAGTCTTCAGTTACAGTTGATGCTGGTGCCGTATGTATGACAGTCGGTGCTGCAGCTGCTATGAACGACGTATTCCATTCGATCCTTGATCAGGGCGATGAAGTTATCCTTCTTGCTCCTTTCTTCATGGAATATCTTAACTATATTGATAATCACGGCGGCAAGGCAGTTATCGTTCAGACGGATGACAAGTTCATGCCTGATGTTGATTCCATCATCGCTGCTGTTACACCTAAGACAAAGGCTATCGTTATCAACTCACCTAATAACCCTTCAGGTGTTGTTTATTCAGAGGATCTTCTTAAGTCCCTTAACGCTGCTCTTCTTAAGTGCGATCACGTTATCCATGTAATCTCCGATGAGCCTTATATCGAACTTGCTTATGACGGAATCACAGTTCCATCTGCTCTCGACTGCTTCGATAACCTCATCATCTGCTACTCATGGAGTAAGGCTTTGTCTCTTCCTGGTGAGCGTATCGGTTATACACTCGTAAGCCCTAAGCATGCTGATTATGAGGATCTTACAGCTGCGATCGTTCTTTCAAACCGCACACTCGGAAGCGTTAATGCTCCGGCTATCTGGCAGAAAGTTGTCGAGCGTGCTCTTTATGCAAAGGTTGACGTACCTAACTACGAGCATCGTCGCAACCTTCTCTATGCAAATATAGTAGAGTCAGGATTTGAAGCTGTTAAGCCTAACGGAGCTCTATATATCTTCATGAAGACACCAAACGGACTTTCCGATTCCGAATTCGGAGATATCTGCGCAAAGCATAATCTCCTTTTGGTCCCTGGTGCTAGTTTCAGCCGTCCGGGTTACTGCAGACTTGCTTTCTGCGTATCCGAACAGACGATCATCAACTCCAGAAGAGCTTTTGAAGCTGTAGCTTCTGAGTTGGGTTTAAAGTAATAAGATTACATGATTCTAAACAATAAGGGCTGTTCGTTTGAACAGCCTTTTTCATTTTATCTTTCTATAGCGTAACTCTTACAGTTCTCTTAGACTTTATCGGTTACGACAACAAGTAATTCTCCTGAATTAACAGAGACAGAAAATGAGGAAATGCCTTTGGCAAGTTCGTTACTGTTTGTATAAGAACTGCCGCGAATTATGGTTGCATCATTAAGAGGATAATAAAGTCCTTCCGTAGATACACCTGTGACTTCATCTGAAACAGGAATAAGGGATATTGCTTTATCAGAAGGATCCAACACATCATCGATGTGGATCTCATCTTTGCCAAATAGAGGGATAATATCTGTATGTCCGTCTGAACAAATGATACTTCTTCCCTCACGTCTTAAGCGTGAAACCAACAAGATATTAGTAAGAACATGATCAGGACGTCCCTGCAATGAACAGATCAAAAGGATCTCAGAAGAAGGATCACAACTTCTTATTGCAAGCTCAGTATCAGTCATATCTTTTTCGACAGGAAAAGTCTTAAGAGGAATATTGCTGACTTCTATAAAATTCCTGCCTTCAGCAGATATGGAATCAAGATCGCCATAGACCTCATCCGGTCTGATACTATTAGCAATGGCAAAATCCACACCGCTGTCGGCACAAACAACTTTATCTTCAGGCAATATCAAAGAAGCGGCCTCATCAAAGATAGGACCGCCTGTTATTACAACTGTTCTTGTCAGAGATTTACCGCACATATAAGATCCTCAACGGCTTTACCGTGATCAGGAGTATCAAATACTGCGCTTCCTGCAACAAGGAG
Organism: Oscillospiraceae bacterium; assembly: GCA_902803695.1. GTDB lineage: Bacteria > Bacillota > Clostridia > Saccharofermentanales > Saccharofermentanaceae > Saccharofermentans. The sequence continues at coordinate 899 of CADCQX010000188.1, read as the reverse complement.
ACGAGCACCTGAACTAACAGCCGTCTCGATAGTCTGAGTATGAATACCTCCGTCAACTGAAAGAAGAGCTTGGGAACCGACTCTGTCGAGTTCTTCACGAATTGCTTTCAAACGTGAAGGCGCCTCGTCCATAAACTTCTGACCGCCGAGACCCGGAATGACCGACATAAGAAGAACGATCTCCAGATCCTTAAGATATGGGAAAACCTTTTCAACAGGTGTATCAGGATGAATAGCGATACCTGCTTTCTTTCCCAATGAATGGATCTTGTCTATAAGTGATTTGGGATCATCAGTACATTCGATATGGAATGTGATCGCATCTGCGCCGACCTTGGCAAATTTCTCGATAAACTCCTCAGGATTGGAGATCATAAGATGAACATCAAAGATCATATCCGTATGAGGACGAATCTTATTGATAACCGGAATACCGAAGGAAATATTAGGAACATAATGTCCGTCCATAACATCGATGTGCAGGTATTTAGCGTGTCCCTCAACTTGTTTGATCTCGTCTAAGAGACAACAGAAATCCGCTGACAGGATTGACGGCGCGATCTCAAATTTCACATCACTGCTCATAAAAAAACTTCTTCCTTCCGGTATATTCGTTTCTTTTCTGGTAGAGTTCTTCCTCGAACTCGCGATAACGGGAATATCTTCCCTCATCTATCGTAACGCCGACATTCTCGATAACGGAACAATCACGTTCGGATGCATGTCTGCAGTCATCAAATCGGCAATTAAGGCCTTCTTTGGCAATCTCAGGATAACCCAAGATTACGCTCTTATACTCTACACCCAATTCTAACAAACTCAAAGATGTAAAACCCGGAGTATCCATTATAAAACCGCCGAAAAAATCAAACAATTCGACGTGTCTTGTTGTATGTTTT
>CADCQX010000187.1 GCA_902803695.1 Oscillospiraceae bacterium | reverse complement strand
TATGCACTCTGACGCTCAGTTCGCAGGTTCTTCTTCTGTTCCTGCTCACGTTGAGATGATGGGCTTCCTCGGTATGGGTAACAACCCTATGGTTGGTGCTTCCGTTGCAGTTGCTGTTGCAGTTGAGGAATGCATGAATAAATAAGTTTTGATCATGCTTATTGAATAGATAATAGAAGGCCGCCTTTCAGGTGGCCTTCATTTTTTTGCGTCTAGCGCAAATCGTTTCACGCAAAAATAGCAATAAACATGCGCGAAACAAGAGCGAAACAAACAAATATTGCGGATTTTTATACACTTCTTGCTAACTTACTGATTTTCACTTGAAGATTTATATGCTAGTGATAGATTAATATCTATATGTAGTGCTTTTATAAAAGGAGACCTTATGAGCAAGGCTGAACAGAACAAACCATTAGTTAAGCACATCTACACAGCTGATCCTTCAGCTCACGTGTTTAACGGCAAGATATATGTTTATCCGTCACATGATCTCAATGTTGAAGTTACTGATAACGACAACGGCGATCAGTATGTAATGGAAGATTATCATGTATTGGAGATGGATTCTGTATCATCCGAGGTTGTTGATTGCGGCGAAGTCCTTAACATGAGAGAAGTACCGTGGGTAAGCAAGCAGATGTGGGCACCTGATTGTGCATACAAGAACGGCAAGTATTACCTCTACTTCCCTGCAAAGGACAAAGACGGAATCTTCAGGATCGGAGTAGCTACAAGCGATACTCCTGGTGGAAAGTTTACACCGGAAGCTGAGCCAATCAAGGGTTCATTCAGTATCGATCCTTGCTCCTTCGTTGATGACGACGGACGTGCTTATCTCGTAACAGGCGGTCTTTGGGGCGGTCAGCTCGAGAAGTGGCAGACAGGTTCTTTCGTAATGGGTGATCCTGATATGATCCCTGGTTCTGACGGACCTAAGGGTGACGAGCCTGCACTTGGTCCATGTGTCGGAGAACTTACTGATGATATGCTTCAGTATAAGGAAGCTCCTAAGCATGTACAGATCCTTGATGAGAACGGCGAGCCTATCAAGGCTTGTGACGAGAAGAGAAGATACTTCGAAGGTCCTTGGATGCACAAGTACAATGGTAAGTATTATCTCTCATATTCAACAGGTACAACCTGTTACATCGTTTATGCAACAAGTGACAGTCCGTTCGGACCATTCACATATCAGGGTAAGATCCTTGAGCCGGTAATCGGTTGGACTACCCACCATTCCATCGTCGAGGTTGACGGAAAGTGGTATCTTTTCTATCACGACTCTTCCCTCTCCGGCGGAATCAACAGTAAGAGATGCGTCAAGTTCAGAGAACTTAAGTATGACGCAGACGGAAAGATCATTACGATGAATCCGTACGATAATTAAATTAGTTTGTAAATGCCTCACATAATAATTTGCCCTAAGGAACTCCTAATTTATTAGGAGTTTCTTTCTGTCTGGAAATAATATGAGGAAACGGTTATTCAGAATCCCTGTTGAGGAATGTAGGCTCTGTCTTTGAGTACATTATCTTCTGGGATGTATAGATACTCTTGTAGCCTGAGATAAGATATGTGATCGCAACGACGATAAGATAATACGGTGCCTTGGTAAACGAGAACATCTCGCATGCGATAATGAGCGAAGCCAAAGGACAGTTCGTTACGCCGCAGAAGACTCCGACAAGTCCTAAGGATGCACAGAATTCAGGACTAAATCCCACAAGATGTCCGAAGGCTGCGCCGAATGTTGCTCCGACAAAGAATGACGGCACGATCTCGCCACCCTTAAAACCGATGCTTAATGTTATGACCGTAAAGACGATCTTAAGGATGAATGCATAAGGAACCGCTTCACCTGTTTCAACCGCTCTTACTATAACCGATCCGCCTACACCGTTATAATCCGTACCGAATATCAAAGTAAGTCCGATAAGGACAGCACTTCCGATAAGGACTCTCAGATACTTGTTCTTGATGAGCTTATCAAGTCCGTGATGAGTGGAATGAAGCGCCTGACAGAAAACGATACTTAAAAGAGCACTTAAAACTGCAAGGATAACAGTAACGATAACTCCCTTGATAGTGAATGAACCGATATCCGGAAGTATATACTGGTGAGCATTTACTCCGCAGAATAATGCGACTTCATGTGCCACAAGAGAAGATACTACGCAAGGAACCAAGGCGGAGTAATACATGACACCGACACTTGCAACTGCCATAGGGAAAAATACAGCTGCAAGAGGAACACCGAATACTGCCGAGAATGCAGCGGACATACCGCACATGATAAGCGTTATCCTGTCTTTTTCCTTAAACCTGAATACTCTGCTTATGGATTCTCCGAGAGAGCCTCCGAACTGCAGTGCAGCTCCTTCCCTTCCTGAAGATCCTCCCACAAGATGTGTAAGGATAGTTGAAATTATAATCAGAGGAGCAGTCCTGAACTTTATCTGTTCCTTGCTCCTTATAGCTTCCAGGACAACATTGGTTCCGCTGTCTTTATCTTTTCCTGCTATCTGATAAAGGAATACGCAGGCAAGTCCTGCTACCGGCATGAAATATAGGATGAACGGATGCTCGATTCGAAGGTTTGTCGCAAAGTCGATACCCTTGACCATGAGTACGCCGACCAAGCCTACGATCACTCCCGTAAAACTTGCTAAGACCAACCATTTGGCAAGAGAGATAAAACCTGTTAACAGGGTCTTCCCTTCTTTTTTTGCATCATCCTTGAAAGACATAACACCCGTCCTTAAATATGTGAATCAATATATTATAATAGGCTGTTTTCGAGATGAAAGCAAATCAATCTTCCTTTTTCTGGCCTTTGACGATCTTGATGTATGTTCTGGATGCGAGGACACCTATGAAGAAATAGAGCACGATGGCAACGATCGTCGAAAAGACGGTAAGGTACTGGAAAGATCTTTGAACGTACGGGTTTACGGTCTTTATAACGCCTATTACGTATCGCTCGCTGAAAAGAGCGTGGAATGCGGCAAGAGCGATCGGAAGGATGAGAGAAAAAGTCATCTGAATGTAAACGGTCCTGTTGATCAGTTTGTCATCCATACCGAGTTTTCGCATGACCTCATAATTGGAGGCATCTTCGATACCTTCAAAGAGATTCTTGTAGTACAGAGTAACGGAAACCATTACGATAAACAAAAACAGGATTATGGTACAAAGGAAAGTCAGACCTTTGTACAGACCGATAAACTCCATGGCCTCTGCAGTAGAAGAAGAAGTATTTGATACTCCGACGATACCGGATACTTCCATATAAGCCTGGTACTGAGCCTCATAAGAGCCGTCAACATCGACTATATATATCGTGGTTCTCTTGAATTCTTCTCTGAAAGTTTCTTTCTCTTCAGCGAGCCTTTCTTTATCTATCCAGAGATTCGTGTCGCCTCCGTTTATAACCGAAACATATCTGATGTCATTGTAAAGATAAAAATCCAGGAGCATATCTATATCGCCCGGATAAACAAGAAGATTTCCGTTTCCGTATACGGATACCAGCTTAGGAGATGAATCAAGCTTAACAAGATTATGTTCTACTCCGTCCATATCATGGAAAGTATTAATCTTCTCATTGGAGACAAGACCGAATTCGTTGTTTGCTATGTCAGGATCATAATCGGTAAGAGTTGAGTATGAGGCCTCATCGATAATATAGACAATTCCCATTTCGACTGCCGACTTTACGGCGGCGTTCTCGATCATTCGACCTGACTGCATGCGTATCAATAGCGGAAGCGCATCATAAACTCCCTGTGTCTTACTGGAATTTCCCGTATAGGTGTTCAGGTATGACATGATACTTTCCGTACCTTCATCATCTGTTGCCTCGAACATAAATGATTCGGGAACGATCGTCGCGAGATAATCATCAGCAGAGGTAACGAAAGTAAGAAGCGCAGCAGTAAGAATGATCGCCAGGGTTGAAAGGATACAGATGGTTCCAAGACCGATCGCGCTCCTTCGCATCCTATAGGCAAGAGTCGAGATGTTGATGAAATTGAGTTTTCGATAAAAGAATAATTTGAGTTTCTTGATAGAAGAAAGAACGGCTACACTTCCGAATACAAATATCAGATATGTGGCAGTTACGATCAGCAATGAAGCAAATATAAACTTCTTCGTGGTATCGCCCATAAACGTTCTGATCCTGAGATCCGGAGGGATGGACGACTCGAGCTTATATGCAAGTACGAGGATCGCAACTCCGAGGAATGCAAACAGGAGATAGAGTTTTCCCTTCTTCTCGCCTCTTGATCCGGATTTCATATAATCGACCGTTTTCATGACGTAAAGCATGATTATCTGTATCACGGAGATGATCGCATATACGAGGACGTATGAAGCGAGCACTATCAATACGGCCGTAAAGCTGAATGTGAGCCTGTAGTTTATCTCGCCGCCCATATATTTGATAAGTGCCAGCTGTATCAGTTTATAGAAGACAACGCCGCCTGCTATGCCAATACCGGAGCCTGCGATGGAGAGGATAATGTTTTCGATAAATATGATCTTAAGAAGATGCTTTTTCTCCATGCCGAGGACATTCAGGACGGCATACTCCTTATTTCTGCCACGGGTTACGAAAAAGCTTATGTAGATGTTGAAGATCATCGACAGGATAAAGAATACTATCGATCCGATCTTTGAGAGAATTGCCAGGGAGTGTCCGCCGAACATGGCAGAGGTATCCTGGTCTAATGAAAGCGAGATAAGGATATACAGGACCATACCCATGATGGCTGTGGAGAAAATATACGGTATATATACGATCCTTTTCTTGGAGATCGCGTTGACGGCTATCTTGAAGTAGACGTTTCTCATTTATCTTCCACCGAGTAACACCTGAAGCGAATCGGATATCCTGTTATAGAATTCGTGGTTGCTGAGAGCACCTCTGTAAAGCTGATGATAGACCTCGCCGTCCTTGATAAAGAGAACGCGCGAAGCGTGGCTGGCAGCTTTAACTGAGTGCGTGACCAGGAGGATGGTCTGACCTGATGCGTGAAGTTCCTCCAGAAGATGGAGCACCTCGCCTGTGGATTTGGAATCCAGAGAACCCGTAGGCTCGTCAGCCAGAAGGAGCTTCGGCTTCATGACAACTGCACGGCAGCATGCTGCGCGCTGTTTCTCACCGCCCGAGACCTCATACGGATATTTATCCAGGATCTCTTTGATGCCGAGCTTACCTGCCAAAGGGATGACAATGTCATCGATCTCCTTAGATTTGTGGTCATCCAGGACCAATGGAAGTCTTATGTTGTCACCTATCGAAAACGTGTCCAGAAGATTGAATTCCTGGAATACAAAACCGAATTCCCTTCTTCTGAATTCTGCGAGCTTATGCTCCTTGATCTCTTTGATGTTCGTTCCGTTAAGGAAGATATCTCCCGATGTGGCATCGTCCATAGCTGCGATGATATTAAGAAGTGTGGTCTTACCTGAACCTGACTCACCCATGATCGCAACAAACTCTCCCTCTTCAACGGTCATGTTGACATCGGAAAGAGCAACGACCTTGTTTCCGGAGAATCTGGTTGAGTATATTTTTCTTACGTTTTTGACTTCAAGCAGTGACATATGATACCTCCAATATCATATTACTTGAAAAGCGCCTGTTTTGTAATAGATTTTCATTACAAAGCGCGGATTAAAATAACAAATTTGTAAGTATTAAGAACTGCGGGGTTAGTGTCTTTTTTCGGATATTACAAAGAGAAATAAAAAGCATCTGTAACAATGTTACAAATGCTGTAGTTTCAGTATATCAGTGGGATCTGGCGGATTGTGATACGGCCTTGAGATCGACTATATTATCCCCTACCGAGATATCGTGTTTCTTAAGAAAATCGGTAAATCCCGGAAGATTTTCAGGTTGAACCACAAGTCCCGGATAGTGGGCATCGCAGCCGATTACGAATCTGGATTCCATCTTGCTCGCCAGATCAAAGAACAGACTACTCGGATAATTTCTCTTATCGATAAATCCGTACATATTGACCTCCAGCGGAAGATCGAGGTCGTTGGCAGCTGTAATGAGCCTTTCCATATGCTTAAGATATGTCTTATCATCACCGTGGAAGTTAACGAGATCAGGATGAGCCAAGTAACTGAAAAGACCTGTCTTCATTCCCTCGATAGTGAAATCAACATAATCCTTCAGGATCTTCTCGTCCGATGTAGGTGCGCCTTCATAAACGCCGTGAACTTCATCAGGAACAAAGTGCTGACCCTGGATGAGATAATCCACAGGATACTGCGTGATCGCATTCATCATATTGTCAAAATACTTGAGAGAATACTCTACCTCATAACCGATAAGGATATCGATGGAATCTTTGTACTCTTCCCTTAAGGAAAGCAACGTCTGAACATAGTCCTCTATCTGGGACTGATCCATTCTGATATTGGATTTATAAGGCATCGGAACGTGGTCGGAAAAACCGAGTACAGTAAGACCCTCTCGGATCGCCTGCTCAACATATTCGCGCTCTGTTCCGACAGCATGATGACATCTGGTTGTGTGAGTATGATAATTTGCCCGTATCATAAAACTCTCTCATTCTTGAGTTTACAAGCATGAATTATAGCACCAAAAAAACGTTTTGCTGTCACATTTGTTTCGTTTTTGGCATTTTCTTTGGATTTTTTGAGAATTTTATTTTATTGAGTAATATCGCCGACTTCAGCGCCCAGATAATTAACCAGATCCTCAGCCTTCATCCTGATCTGAAGACCCCTCTGGCCGCCGCTTACGGAAACGTCATCCACAAGAAGGATCATCTCGTCAAAGAACGTCTTATACTTCTTCTTCATTCCCACCGGTGAGCATCCGCCTCTGATATAACCCGTGAGATTCAAAATCTCCTTTACGGGGATCATATCGATCTTCTTCTCACCTGCAAGTTTGGCAGCCTTCTTAAGATCCAGTTCATCATCGACCGACAAGCAGAACACATAGATATTTTTGCTGTCTGCGCGTGTAACCAATGTCTTAAAGACCTCCTCATAAGGAAGGTTCAGATAATCCGCCACATGATGGCCGTCCAGGTCATTCTCGTCATATTCATATTCGAGAGCCGTATACTCGATCCCAGCCGCAGTAAGCTCTCTCATAGCATTAGTCTTTTTAATCTCTGACATCCAGATCCTCCTTCTCGAAAAAGATCGTCGCATTCGTTCCTTTTCCGAGTTCTGATTCTATCTTTACATCAAAATTGATAAGGTCACAGGCACGCTTTACAAGGTAAAGGCCGATACCCGTCGACTTCTTATGAGTCCTTCCGTTATATCCCGTATATCCCTTCTCGAAAATACGCGGCAGATCTTCAGCACTTATTCCGATACCCTGATCCTTGATGCTTACATGATCTTCCGTAAGTTCGATCGTGATACTGCCCTTCTTCGAATACTTAAGCGCATTGGAAAGAAGCTGTCCCAAAATAAACGAGATCCACTTCTCATCCGTTACGATGCTTATCGGTTTTGACTCATAAACGATATTGATACCACGTCCGATAAACTGCGAAGAAAACTTACGAAGAAGCTGCTTAATAACATAATCCATATCGACCTTATCGAAAACAAGATCGTTAACCTCGGAATCAAGTCTTAAGAAGTTAAGTACCATATCAACATAATCGTTGATGTCAGTCACCGCATTCTTGATATCGACACGGTTATCGTCATCCGGCATATTCTCAGCTACAAGGCTTATGGCCGAGATCGGTGTCTTTATCTGGTGAGCCCAGATAGTAAAGTAATCAACTGTCTCTTCATAGCGGTTGGCATCTTTCTCAACCACGACTCTCTTATAATCATATTCGCGGTTAAGAAGCCTTACATATTCACTCTCCAGCCAGTTCGAAGGCATGAAATCGGTATACGGGATATTCTCATCCTCGAGAGATCTTAAAAGCTTAGCCTTACGCGAAAATCTGAGATAATCGAGAAATCCCGCTACAAGAAGGATAAATGCCCACATGGAAAGAGCAAAGAATATGATCTTCAGGTTGACGTTAAAAAGCCAAAACACGAGTGTCAGGAATGCGAAGATGCTCACATTCATGAGGATTATCCATCGTTTGGATTTTATGTAACGCCAAAGGTCACTCAATTATGTATCCCTGGCCTTTCTTTGTCGTGATAAAGTCTGTAAGGCCCACTGCCTCGAGCTTCTTACGAAGTCTGTTAACGTTAACGTTAAGAGTATTCTCATCAACAAAGCATTCGTCATCCCAGAGCTTTTCCATGAGTTTCTTTCTGGAGACGATAGTTGATTTATCAGCCAGGAGAACAGCAAGGATCTTGTTCTCGTTCTTTGTAAGTTCAACTCTCTCACTATTGTAGTTGAGAACTGACTCAGCAGGAACAAAGATAGCTCCCTTGTGCTCGATAAGATTCGAATTAGGACCGAAATCATATGCACGTCTCAATACGGCGTTGATCTTGGCAGTCAATACTTCAAGGCTGAAAGGCTTGGCGATGAAATCATCTCCGCCCATATTCATAGCCATGACCTGGTTCATGTTATCTGAAGCCGAAGACACGAAGATGACCGGTACCCTTGATACCTCACGGATCTTGGTACATCTGAAAAAACCATTGTAGAAAGGAAGATTTACATCCAATAAAACGAGATCAGGCTTAAACTTGGTAAAGTCTCCCATTACATTCTCGAGATCAGAATCAATAGCAACTTCGAAGCCCCATTTCTCGATATGAAGCTTCATTTGCTTGGCGATGACTTCGTCATCCTCAACAATAAAAATCCTATACATACGTCCCTGTTCCTTTTGTAAATATAATATAATTAAACCACACCTTATGCTAAAATGCTTGTAAATTTATAATGACAATATAAGGAGCAGACTATGCCATCCGGAAAATATCCAGAACATGACATCAATCAGGTCTTCGATTATATGAGCGGTGTTCTCCTTCACGGTGATACTGCAGAAAACGCATTGGACGAGATGACCTTCGTCAACCGACTTTTCGCGGCACTTCCTGCCGAAGCAGTAGAATACGGAATGCAGTTCCTACACGGCAACAGGGATCTTCCGTCATCCTGCGACGAGATAATGCCGTTATATATCAGATTCGTAAATCTCATCGAATACTGTGAGACTATAGAGAAACTCCGTGAGATCCCATCTAATCCGACAACCGAGCAGATCATGGAAAGAGTAAAGATGAGCTCTTCTTTGGACGAACTCGAAAAGCCGTTCTGCAAGCCGCTTTTGGGCTTTGCATATAACAAAGAGATTCCAAATGATTCCATCGATCCGAACAACATCAAGGCTGAAGAGGAACCGTCCGAGGATGAGGCCAAAAAAGGAAAGGGACTTCATCTGATGAATTCCTGCGCTCCTGTTCTGGTCTGCAAAGATGTTATCCAGACTGCATGTTTTTATGAGAATTATCTTGGCTTTGAATCAATCCATCTCGATGATGAATCCATGCCTCATATCAGGATCGCGAGAGACAACGTTGAATTTATCCTTGTCGAGAAGAAAACACCTAATGATCTTATTACGATGCGTGAATATTTCGGTCTTCCGTATGACCTTTATATCTATGTAAGTGAACCGATGCTGCTTCAAAACGAGCTCATAACTGCAGGGGTAACGATGATCAAGGGATTATCTGACGCAAGTGATAAGACAGATATCAATCGTGAGTTTGTTTTCGAAGATCTGGACGGAAGACACATCTGCGTATCGCAAAGAGAAGTCTTCTGATATTACTCGTCCTTTTTCTTCACTGCCACGGTAGATTTCTCGAGAGAAGGTCTCGAAAGGACTATATCGTGGCCGCAGCCTGAGCAGCGCAGCTTGACTTCGGCACCTACGCGCATAACAAGCCAATCCTTGCTTCCGCAGGGGTGGGCTTTTTTCATGGTAACTGTATCGCCTTCTTCGTACTTATAAAGAAAGAACTTGTTTGCCATATTATCAATCCTCGATCTTGATAAGTATCATCTGTCCGCCCATATCCGGATTTCCGACTGCGAGCAAACAGACCTTAGTGCCTTTCCTGTATATTGGATTAATTGTAACACTACACATATACTTACCGTCAACCACCTCATAAAAGCGGTCGCTTCGAGCCTGAAAATGATGATGATATCCTGTCACGGTTCCCGTATCCCAGGTAAAACTCCTGTTTCCGATCTTTGCAAGTATAACAAGTCCTGCGATGACCCGGATCAGTATGAACAGATCGATCACTGCAATTATTCCGCACGCTATAGTGATCGAAAAGGAAGTATCAAGTAATATCAAAAAAACACTTACCGGAAGAGTAAGGAAAATAATGATGAGAGGAACGAGGATAGTCCCCTTGAAGTACTCTCGTTTCAAGCTTCTTATCGTCTCATCATCCAATTGTTGCGAATCAAATAAACCGTCGTAGTTTGTCATATCTTATCTCCTTATGCGAGAAAAAGATTAACACTTATCTACGACGGTTTCAATTACATTAATTATTCAATTATCAGGTTAAGCGGTAACTTATTTTGCAAATGCGATCTTTGCGAAGTTGTAGATACCGAGGTACCAGATTGGCCAGTCGTGGCCGCCTGCCTGCTGCTGCCATGTGAAATTCTCGTTAGGGATCATCTTATCGCAGACGTCCGGAAGATTCTTTGCAGCATTGCTTGCACTCGAATATGCGATGTCATCTTCTGTTCCGCAGATGTTGTAGAAATAGTTGACAGTATATTCGGAATTATTGATCGTCTCTGCAGTTACAGAAGCTGCATTTGATGTTGGAGCAGCGGAGAAAGCACCGAACCACGAGAACAGATCCAGGCACTCACCGATACCGATGTTGATGGTCTGCATACCGCCCATGGAAAGACCTGCCATAGCTCTGTGATCACGTGTGGCACTCAAATCATAACCGTCAGCGGAGAAATCCGCATATGTTGCATAATT
>CADCQX010000186.1 GCA_902803695.1 Oscillospiraceae bacterium | reverse complement strand
TTTTGCATTCTATTCAATTTTCAAGATCCGCGCCTTCTTAAGAAGTGTTCTTCTCGCGAAGTGCCTATTGATAATACCCGATAGGCTTACTTCTGTCAAGCACATTTTTTGATTTTGTCGAAGTTTTTTTTACCTCGTTTTTGTGCTCTCCAAAGGCTCGATTATATTAGCACCGCAATCATTGTTTTTCAAGGGGTTTTCGATAGTTTTTTAATATTTTTTTCTTATTCGAAATACTCTGTTTCCACAAGGGTTTCTCCGACGTATTTCAGCCTCATGTTAAACGGCTCTTTTTTTCGAAGATGAGAGAACATTATCTTGTCCCCTTCCCATACAGGAAGGTCGTCTGCCTTGTCCTTGGAGATCCATACAAGTTCACCCTCGTCACAGTAGTTCGGATCGATGGGTCTGTCAGTGTTAAGTTCCGCCAGGTAAACATGCATTTCCTCACGGCCGTATTTATCGCTCTCGAATAATATATTACCTACTTTATATACAGAGGACAGATCCGACTTTTTAAGGCCGGTCTCTTCTTTTATCTCACGGACGATGCATTCATCAGGGGTCTCGCCTTCTTCGATATGACCGCCGATACCCAAGTACTTACCCTGGTTCTGATCGCCCTTTCTGACCTTCCTTATGAAGAGCCAGTCGTTGCCCCTGGAGATATAGCATAATGTCGTTCTCTGAAATTTCATCGTCCTACCCGCTTTTTTCTCATATGTACCATTAATGAAAAGTGACTTTTGCTATTATACCTCAAACGTATATAAGGAGGTACTTATATGGAATACATTATATTGGCTTTTGTTATCCTGACACTTGTCATCTCCATACTTGCTTACCTGAGTGCCAGAAACGCTAATAACAACATCCTGTCTTCAGTTAGAGAGGACAACAGACAGGACATGATCAGAGAGGTTAAGGATTCCATCCGCGAGATGGAGCAGAATCTGTCCCAGGTCGAACGCGATGAACAGGAAGTCTCCAGAAGACATGCCGAGAGTCTTAACACGCTCACAAACCAGCTAATGACAGATAAACTTCAGACAATGACAACATCGTTTACCGAGCTTTTGAAAAATGACAAGGCAGCCAACAAAGAGATCCTCGAAGGAAACAGCAACACACTTAAAAGCGGTTTTGAAGTATTGCTGCGCTCAAACGAGACGAGACTTACCAATCTCACTACTTCCATCAATGACAACTTTACTCAGATGAGAAAAGAGAATAATACGCAGATCGAAGCCATAAGGCAGACCATGAGCGAGAGACTCGACAAGACGTTGAACGAGCAGTTCGAAAAGAGTTTCAAGAACGTCATCACCCAGATGAGCGATCTTCAGAAATCCATGGGAGAACTTAAGGGCATCTCTTCACAGGTAGGAAGCCTCGAGAAAACACTAAGCGGAATAAAGACCAGAGGAATAATGGGAGAAGTCCAGCTTAAGCAGATAATCGCTGATGTGCTTGCGCCTTCCCAATACGAGATCGAATGTGCAACCAAGAAAGGTTCGGCAGACCACGTGGAGATCGCCATCAAGCTTCCCGATCGTACGAGTGACAGATTTACATATCTTCCTATAGATTCAAAATGCCACATCGACAGATACGAACAACTGCTGGATGCCTATTCTTCCGGTGAAGTCGAAAGGATACAGGCTGCCAAAAAGGAACTTAAGGAAGCCATCAGGCTCGATGCTAAAAACATTGTCGGGAAATATGTATCCCCGCCTGAAACAACATCTTATGCTATCCTTTTCGTTCCCTTCGAAGGAATGTATTCCGAAATCGTCAGCCTTGATCTTATCGAGGAACTTAACAGGATGCATGTAACCGTTGCAGGACCATATACCTTAACGGCTATCCTTAGTACCGTTACCAATTATTTCCAGTCTCTGGCTATCGAAAAGAAATCATCAGAGATCGAAGAGACACTTGGTAAAGTCAAGACCGCATTCGGAAAATTCGATGATACACTTGAAACGGTACACAAGAATCTTGAGACTGCTTCAAGGAATCTCGAGACGCTCCAGACTACGAGAGTTAAGGCTATAAACAGAGCACTCAGAGGAATAACCGAGATCGAAGAAGGACCTTTGCAATTAAACGAATAAAAAGGTGACATATTCGATAGACTATTCCTTCGATGATGGCTAACATATCCAATATTCGAAGGAAGGTATTGAGATGTCGGAAGCAAAAACAAAGAAAAGCCTGAATATGGATCTTACCAAAGGAGAGCCTTTGAAGGTCATCATTCTGTTTGCGTTGCCGCTTCTTCTGAGCAATCTCTTCCAGCAATTCTATAATCTTACGGATACAGCTATCATCGGACACGCTCTGGGTGATACTGCTCTTTCTGCAGTCGGATCGGTATCTCCGTTATTTAATATCTTTATGTCTCTTATAATCGGAATGACCAGCGGTTTTTCCGTTATAATCTCCAACTGTTTCGGAAGCAAAGAAGAAGACAAGCTTAAAAGATCAGCCGGATGCAGCATCATTTTGGGATTTTCCTTCACGATATTGATGGTTCTGATAGGAGCTTTATTCCTGAATCCGATCATGAGACTGATGGCGGTCCCTGAGTCGTTATTTGCTCAGGCAAGATCTTATATCCTTGTGATCATACTGGCACTGCCTCTGACCTGCGCATATAACATGTGTTCTTCATTCCTCCGTGCGATTGGAAACAGCGTGGCTCCGCTTATAATCCTCATCATCTCAGCATTTATCAATGTGGGACTTGATCTGTTGTTTGTTATCGGGTTTGGTCTCGGCGTAAGAGGAGCAGGACTTGCAACAGCTGCTGCCCAGCTCATCTCCGCAACGGTATGTTTCATCTACATAAAGAAGATGGTTCCGCTTCTTAAACTTGAAAGGAGACATCTTAAGGTCGACACTTCACTTGCCGGAAATCTTTTTGCCAGCGGACTTTCGTTTGCGATGATGTTTACCATCGTAAATATTGGTACACTTTTCCTCCAAAGAGCTATAAATGATCTCGGTGAAGAGACGATCGCCGCACACCAGACAGCCAGAAAGATCGACAGTTTCTGTATGATGCCTATATCAACCATCTCATCTGCGATGGCTACGTTTTCAGGTCAAAACCACGGAGCGAAAAAGCATGACAGGATCATCGACGGTATCAAGAAGACATTCTTAGCATGCTGTGTTATCAGTGTGCTTCTAATACTTCTCATCTTTTTCCTGGGCGACGAGTTGTCTTTCCTCATCTCCGGTTCAAAAAATGACAATATAATCGGACTATCCTACAAATATCTTGTTTGGAATCTGCCGTTCTTCTTTATCCTCTCCGTACTTTGCCTCGGCAGAACGACTCTTCAGGGTGTGGGTTCAAAGATCGCTCCTCTTATTTGCAGTCTTTTGGAGATGGTATTAAAAGTAATAATGGCTGAATGGTTTGTCGATATATTCGGTTATAACGGAATCATCATCTGTGAACCGATCACCTGGATCGTCTGCGCGGTCTTCATCATCATTGTCTTTGTGAATAACAGTCACATAAAAAATGCCTTCAAGCTCTCAAGGAGCAATAAAGGCATTTAGATCTTATATTTCTTAATAACGCGGAGTTCCCACCAGATCTTGATAGTGTCGGTGAACATCTTGAAGACGTCCTTGAACTTGATCCTTCCGAATGATTCTCCTCTTGTAAAGTTAAGGGTTATCGGCATCTCCTCAAGTTTGGCACCAAGCTTTGTGGAGAGAGCCAACTGCTCGATATCAAATGCAAATCCCTTTACTTTCTGAACTGCCGCAACTCTCTTAATTATCGAAGCATTGTAAAGTTTGATTCCTGTCTGAGTATCTTTGCACTTAAGTCCAAACAGAACCTTAAGCATGATGTAATAGCAAAGTGAAAAGACTTTTCGGGCAAAAGGATATTCGAGTTTGGAATCAGGATGCATCTTGGAACCGATGACTATGTCACAGCCGGTTTCCTTCATCTTCTCATAGAAGCCCTTGAGCATCGTCGGCGGAAGATCAAGATCAGCATCGATAAAACCGATTATATCGCCTCTTGCACGGCTCACGCCCTCAACGATGGCGCCGCCCTTACCTCTGTTCTTCTCATAGATGCAAGGAACTATCCTCTTGTCATCTTCAGAAGCTCGGGTTATCTCGGCAGCGGTATTGTCTTTACTGCCGTCATTGACAGCGATAACTTCAAAGTCGGCAGAAAAAGAACTCAGAGCCGTAACGATAACTTTGAGGTTATCGTAGATTCTCTCGCCTTCGTTATAGCATGGAACAATTATGCTTAACATTCTGCCTACTCCTTAGGTATTTTTGACCAACTAAGTTTAACATTAAAAGGCGCATAATCCTAGAGCAAGTTAAGTTTTTTCGGCAGAAACAATGTTTTGAGCCCAGTTGATTTTCTTAATAAATATGATGGCCAAAAAGCACTTTACGATGTCCGAACAGGTGGCAATGGTAAATATCTTAAGGATAGAAAGATCCGTGTAGTGTGACAATGTGTATGCAAGCGGAATGAATAATACCCACTGAAGTCCGCTGTCAAAAAGGCACGTCAGCCATGTCTTACCGCCTGACCTTAACGCGAAATATGCCGAGTGACATATTCCCTGAAACGGTACAAAGCAAGAACTTATCAGGATAAGCTTCAAAGCCAGAGCCTTAACCTCAGGCTCCGTATTGTAGATATTCGGGAAAGGCTTGGAGCAAAGCGCCATCAGGGAACCTGATACTATACAGATGAGGAATGTACAGAAGATAAGCTTGGTCGTTGTCTCCTTTGCTTCCTTGATCTTGTTGGCTCCGAGCATAGGACCGATGATGATCGATACGGCTGATCCCATCGCCAGGAAGAAGATATTGAAAACATTGGCTATCGAAGAGTTGATATTTAAAGCCGCAATAGCCACGATACCCCTGGTGGAATAACACTGAGTCGCAACTGCTATCGATACTACCCAAAAACCTTCATTCGCGATAAGCGGTAAGCCCTTGATAGCGATTCCCTTCAATAATGAAACAGGCACTTTGAATGTCTTGAATGCATATCTGATGAAATGGAAACGCTTGCTCTTAATGTGCGTATAGCTGATGTTGAGCACGCATTCCGTGATCCTGGCAATTACCGTAGCAATTGCAGCTCCCCGTACACCGAGTTCCGGAAAACCGAAATTACCGAAGATCAGGAGGTAGTTCAAAACAAGGTCGGTAAGGACCGCAATGATACCCGTGATCATAGGAGGGATCGTAACTCCACTCTCACGCACGGAGGATGAATAACACATCGCGATCCCAAGGAACGGCAAGCCGTAGAGCATTATGAGAAGATACTCCCACGCGGCCGCAGCCGTAAGGTACACATCTCCGATCCCATCATCGGTATCATGGATATAAAGAGAGATAAGGTCCTTTCCGAAAAGAAGGAATATCGCGATCGAAATAACGGTAACAACAACACATATGTACAGTTTCATCCTGAACGCTGCCGCCATTCCCTTATGATCCGACTTTCCGAAATACTGCGCACTGAATATTCCCGCTCCGGAAACTGCTCCGAAGCAGACTATGAGGTATACGAACAAGAGGTTGTTCGCAATCGAAACGCCTGTCATGTTGTCTGTACCCATCTGTCCGACCATGACATTGTCCAAAAGTCCGACTACGCTTGTCAGAGCGTTTTGGAGCATGATCGGTATGGATATGAGGAAAAGAGTCTTGTAGAAATTCTTATCCCCGATGTATTTTCTAAAGTTAACAGTCATATATTCTCCAATAAAAAACCTGTTGAGCGAACTCAACAGGTTAGAAATCTGTATTATCCTGATCTTATTTACTGATCGCATCCATCGCTATTCCGAATAACCCGGTAGCAAACAAGATAGTGAGCAGGATCGCTACAACGATGTAATAGCAAAAGTAAGATCTTGCAAAGCTTCTTCTGTTGATGTTCTTTGGACTTATCGCAAAGATGATAAGGAAGATGAATCCTACTACAGGAACCGAAAACAGCAGCTGAAGTCCGAAATAATTCCAAGCTGTCAGCGGTTTGTATTTAGGATCTGTTGGATAGCCACTCATAATCGTCCCTCCTTGTTTTTGTAACGGATTTTAAGGTAACAAAAAAGGCACTGTATTTCAAGTGCCTTTTTCGATAATCAACAGATTGTTATCAGATTCCCTTAAATGTGGATGTGTAATCATCAAATGAAGCGCCACTTCCGGAAGCAGCATAGATAAGGAAGAATGCGTTTGAATCCTTGATAGTAACCATGAAATCATAACCTTCCTTGGAGAACTTGATAAATGTAGTGTTGCCGTACTTGATCGATGTACCGTCAAGAGAATCAGCACCTGCTCCACCGCCCAGGAACTGATTTACAAACTCAGCTGCGATGTCTTCATCAGCACCATCGAGAATTGCGATCTTACCAAGCATGTGCATAACTACGGAACCGTCATCACCAATTCCGAGATAGTCAACAACAACCTTCTCGAGACCAGGAGTCTCATTGATACCCAAGAGAGTAGGATCCATGTACGTCATTGTATCAGGTACTGTGTACTCAAATCCGAAGTACTCATTTCTGTACAGTTTTGTGGAATCATCATACTCACCGATACACTCATCATCCGGAGCGATAATATCGCCTTCATTCAGATCGTAACCTGTTCCGTTGATGCCATTTCCGCTGGAGGAACTCTCTGACTTAACCCATACACTATCTCCGAGATAGAAACTCTCGTTATCGAATTCGATCGTGTAGTAACCTTCGCTAAATTCTGTAGCGCCGATATCCTTAGCAGTGATCTTGATTGTTTCAGAACCGCCGGAAACATACTCAATAGTTGTCTCATAAACGTCATCATAATTCGGATCTTCGAGATATACTTCGATCTCTTCTCCGTCGAGCTTATCGATCTCGCTGAAGTCAACTGTATACTCGAGAGTATCTGTTGTCACATACTCATCCTTTGACCATTCACCGGAAAGAGCATCGTCAAAGTACTGGAAATCACTGACATAGATATAAACCTCAGCTACATCCATGAAATCAGCTACAAGATCGTCACCATTCTTTACGAGTGCCTTCTCTTCATCCTCGTCATACTCCAACTTAACCTCGAGTTCGAGTTCGGAATCAGCGTCAGCTTCCTTGATAGCTGCAAGCCATGTATCTGTTGAGCTGTCTTCTACTGAAAGAGAATCGATCTTGATGTATTTGATCGTTACCGGAACTGTAGCGTCCTCGTCATCAACCTCGATATCATCCTCTTCGATCTCATACTCAAAAGTCTTGAACCAAGCATCGTATACGTCCTTGGCTTCATCGCTGATCTGGTAGTTGTTGATCCATTCTACTGAGTTTTCATCCAGACCGAGATCCTTTGCCTTATCTCCGTCAAGTGCAATGAGAGCCTTAACAAAACTCTCTGCAGTGGATTTAGCATCTTTTTCAGAGAACTCTGCCTCTTCCTTATCATCATCATCTTTGCTCTTCTTCTTAGTCTTAGCCTCAGAACAAGCTGCCAAAGAAAGAAGCATAGATGCAGCAACAAAAACAGAAATTACTCTTGTAAGTTTTTTCATGTTAACATCCTTTCTTACTTTAAAACCTTTTTTAATTCCCCTACGGACACCAAAGTCGGTGTCCGTAAGTGATAATATCTCAAAAACTACTGATTGTCATCGGACAAATTACCAAATATCTCCATCATAATCGGAAGCATATTCGATATTGTCACCTGCGAGGTCTCCGCTTCTCTCCTGGTTAGCTTCATCCTGAAGGTTGCTGAGATTATTCTTCAGTTCATCCTCGCCGGACTGATCGTCGGCATCGCCCTGGCCGGAACCGCCCTTACCGTCGTTATTAGCGCCGCCGCCCTCATTGTCGTCGTCACCTTCGCCGTTATTGGTTCCGTTATTGTCGTCGCCCTGACCGTCGTCTTTGCTCTGGCCGCCCTGACCGTTGTCATCCTTATCATCAGGATTTCCCTGGTCTTGGCCTTCGCCGCCGTTATTCTCGTCGTTTCCGCCTTCGGATCCGCCGCCGTCCTTACCGTCGCCTCCAGCGCCGCCGTCACTGTTATCCTGGCCTTGGCCACTGCCGCCGCCTTCGCCTTCGCCGTCGCCTTGACCGCCGCCTTCACCTTCGCCTTGGCCTTCTCCGCCGCCGCCTTCGCCGTCGCCTTCGCCGCCTCCGCCGCCGGACTGCTGTTCCTGATCCTCAGGATCAACGATAGTAACAAGGTCATTACTGTCTGATGTAGCCGGAGTAATGATATCCGGCTGTTCTTCACAGGTAACTACGCCCTGTGAGATAGTGATCACGATATCCTCAACTTCCATGTAGCCCTTTGGAGCCTTATCTTCATGGATAGTGTATGTTCCGTCGACAAGTCCGAGAAGCGTCGTATCTGTAGAACCGGTTACAAAACTTACGCCCTCACCGCTGCTTGCTTCGTTAAAATATCCATCTTCGCCCAATACGATCGTATCGACCGGGAACTCAACTTTTTCACCCTTAAAGTTCACTCCTGTGACAGTAAGGATTGCACCCGAGAGGACTTCGTTTTGCTGATTGACCTTTCTGATGTCCAGATCCGTTCTGAAAAGTTCATCCTCAAGGTTAATGAATGCATCGTCTGTATCTGTTGCTTCGATGATTGCTTCATTACCGTCAGCAAGGACTTTACAGTGCCTTACCGTGAATTCGATATCAGCTGCAACATCATAACCTACAGGAGCCTGCTCCTCATGGATCTTATATGTTCCGTCATGGATGTTGTCGATCAACGTCGGGGAAGTACCGGAAACGATCATGATTCCGTCTCCGTGATATTCCTCATCGATATACGCACCCTGTCCGAGAGCTATATCGTCAGCATCGAACTTGATCCTGTCACCTTCGGCATCAGTACCTGTGATGAGGATCTTGGCACCATCGAGGGATTCCTTTGTTTCCTTGTCGATCTTGTCAATGAAGAACTTGGTATTGGTGATCTCAATGAGATGGAGCTTATACTCAACGATATCGTCGTAGAGCTGCTGAGCATCCTCGTAGTCACCGTTTCCGTCTTCAGCTGCAAAGCCTTTTTCGAGAAGGACCTGCTCAGCTTCCTCAAGCTTTGTTATGACCTCATCGAGATTACGGTCATTTACAAGTTCTTCCTGGATAGGCAATGTCATGGCAAGGGCTTTGTTGATCCTAACCTGATTCTCGGAATCATCCGGAATGACGTGGGTCAAAGCCTTGTCAAACTGCTCAATGGCTTCGGTATATTTCCTCTGCCTTAAGTAATTCGTACCGAGATTGTATGGTTCTTTCCATGGTTCCATGAAGCCGAGCCATGCAAAATCGTTTCTGTCGAAAACATTGTCGAGCATCTTCTGGTTTACTATCTCGTTGCTGAAGAAGTTTAAACCGTACAACGACAGCAAGAGAGTACACGCAACACCGACTGCATACAAAATCTTTCGCACTACGTATCACACCTTTCTCTTAAAGTGGAAGAAGTCCCACAAAAGCAATGCTGCCAATGGTGGAATAAAGAAGTAATAGGTCTCTATCTTACCTACTTCAGTACGCTCTTCTTCCGTCATCTTAACGTTATCCAATATTCCATTTATTGTTTTATCAAGATCAGCCGGTTCCTTGACCTTGATATAATCAACATTCATCTCTCCTGCGATCTTTTTGAGGTTGCCCTCATCAATGCAAGAGATAGCATCTTTTCCGTTGGAGTCCTTGATCCTTACAGTCTCAACGCCGTATTTTGATGTGACCTTAAGGTCCATCTTGCCGCCTGCCTTGGAACCATATCCAAGAACAGCTCCGCCGTCGATGTTGTTACCAACTTCTCCGTAGGATTTGATCTTCTCGTCTTTGTTGTTCTCACCGTCACTAAAGAAGAATACATATACATTAGTATCTTCCTTGTCGCGTGCAACCTTGATCTGGTCTGCGATGAGGCCCTGACAAAGGTTGAAGGAACTACCCTGAGCGTATTTCTCGCGAAGAGGAGTGATGGTCTTGATCATACTCTTAACGTGATCAGGGTTATTAGTGTACGGTGTAAGTATCTGAGCCATGTTGTTGAATGTTACGACACCGAAGTGTGCGCCATTCATGCTGTCGATTATGTAATCACAATCTTCTGCAACAGCCTCAAGTCTTGTCTTGTCGTCCGGCATGTCATCCGCAACCATACTTATCGTGTCATCGATTACGAAAAGCACATAAGCGTTGATCTTCGGAGTCTTTACGACCTGCTCGTTATCCGGAAGCATAACTCGTAAGTTTATCGTAAAGAGCAAAAGGACGATGACGATTTGTCTGATATAAGCTACCCAACCCTTGCGCTTAAGGAGTAAGAGGCCTACGCAGATGATCGCCATAAGCCATATCGGTATTATAGGATTTACTGACATATACTCTCCTTTCCTTAATGTTTAGCAAGCTTGGTGAACACCATCATAGCTGCGGTACAACCGAGCAGGATGATGAACGGAGCTCTCAAAACTTCGATCTCTTCTACTTTTGGTTCTTTGTTAACGTAAGTCTTTGTCTCACGCTCGATGTCTGTAACGATTGCGGCGCAATCACCCGAAATACCGTACTCGTAGAACTTACCTCCGGTATTCTCCATTGCTTCCTGCATCTCGATACGACGCTTCTTATTCATATCTCTAACACCGATTCCGTAAGCCTGAACGTTGTGCTTAACACAAAGATCAGATGCTTCCTTCAATGTTACGAACGGTGTACCGTTAAGTTCGTTATCGGTTGAGAAAATGATAAGTCTTGTTCTGTCAGCTTCTTCCTCAAGATCCTGGAAATCGAATACTGCAGAAGCAAGTCCGTCACCGATAAGTGAGCTTCCTCTGTACTCGGAACCGATCTGGGTACCTGACGTGATATAGTCAGACTCAAAACTGAAACCGCTGTTCCAACGCTCTTCGAGTTTCTCCTGGATAACATTCAATTCATCGATGATGTACTGATAGTCATCTGTAAGAGGAACCAGCAATACCGGTGAGGTATTGAAGATAACAAGGCCGAATCTCTCGCCCTGCATGTTTTCGACGATATCCTTAAGGTCGTCGATAAGGTGAGCATTGAGGGAGTCTACGGAACTTGAGATATCGATACAAAGGATGATGTCTCTTCTGTAGTTCTCCTCTTCAACAGTCTCTGTTCTGTAAGGTCTTCCCATCATGAAGCAGGCCATGACGATACTCAAGGTACACATCAGGACCATCATGAAAGTGAGGACCTTATACGCTGCGATCTTTCTCTTATAGAAGGATTCTTCTTTTACATAGAAAGTATTAGCTACTTTCTTTCCTTTTTTGAACTTGCCCTTGTTCTTCTTGAGCGGTACAAAGATCAAGATGAACAATGCCGCGAATACGGCGATGGCAATGTAGACCATAATCTTATATCTTATTTCCATTGCTCGATCACCCTCTTCGTCTTATTCATAGACTCGACAAAATCACCCTTACTCATTCTGGCGAACTCAGGGTTATAGTATTCCGTGACAAGCTCATCAAGTCTCGGAAGTCCTACGGTTCTAATTTCATCGAGTGTATAGTTCTGCACCTGAATGCCTGTAGCCTCAAAAACAAAGTGCCTTATTATGGAACTCATCTGCTGGAAGCCGATACGAAGCGATACTTTCTCGTTGATAAAGTCTCTGCTGAGATTATCAAGTTCCGCAATATACTTTTCCTTAAGTGCATAGAGGTTCGGCGGTGGGTTTTTGACCACAATAGGCTTCGGAGGTGCTTTTTTCTTCTGTTTCTTTCGAAAATACGTGTAGATCGAGTAACCGATTATACCCAAAATGACAACGATCAGAATGATCATTGGCCAAATGGCATATGATGCCGGATTCTGTACTCCTACCCCTGTCCTCATTATCTTTTCTCCAACTTATGTCTGTTCAAAAGCTCAGTGATCTGGAACGCGATATCATCAGTATTGCTGAGTTTGGACCAGACAATACCGTTCTTCTTGAGCTTTTCTGTAGACTCCTTCTCTATTATTTCCTTACGTTTCTGTTCACGCTTCAAGAGTTTCTTGTCCTTCGTGAAGAAGTCAGGAAGGAAACCGTACGAATCAACGTCAAATACATCCTTACCTGATGCATCAGTGTCCGTAATGCTGAGCAAAAGGACATCATGCATTGAAACAAGTCTCTTAAGCATCCTGTCGGAAATGGCTCTTCTGCCTTCAATATCAGTTACAATGATGATGATCATCCTTCGTCTTATGTTACGCATGATATAGTCAAGAGATCTGACTATGTCAGACTCGTTATATCTCGTCGTATCCTTCGCATATGTCTGAAGGATGTTTTCGACATTCATAAGACCTGTCTTGAAAGGAAAAAATCTCATCGATTTCTCGGAAGAAAATGCCGCGCTGATATAATCGCCATTTCTGCTTACCAGATATGCAAGCGTTCCGGCAGCATAAAGAGCAACTTCCTTCTTCTCTACAAGAGCGTCGGTATCACCGAGCATTCTCTTGTTTGTATCCAAAACAAAAAGGATATTGTGCTTTTTCTCCGCAATATATTCCCTGACAAGAGGCTGCTGGCTTCTTGCCGTGGCTTTCCAGTCGATATCCTTTACATCATCGCCGGGAACATATTCCCTCAAATCGTCGAAATTAAGACTTCTGCCCTTGAATACCGATACGTATGAACCATCAAGTATGTTCGAGGTCGGTCTTTTGGTGCTGATCGTCGCCGACTTTTTGAGGTTGGACTTGATCTGCGAAATATAATTCAGTCTCATGGTGTTGGTACAGATCCGAGAAGAGCGTCAATGATCTTTTCTTCCTTGACTCCGTCAGCGATAGCTGAGAAGTTAAGCATGATCCTGTGTCTCAAGATAGGATATCTCATTACCTTGACATCATCAGGAGTTACGTGACCTCTGCCGTTGATCAAAGCTACAGCCTTTGCAGCTTCCATAAATGCAATAGCAGCACGAGTACTAGCACCCATCGCAATATACTGAGCAAGCTCAGGCGGAAGTGACTTATCCGGCTCACGTGTTGCTCTTACGATGTTAACGATGTACTTCTTGATGGAATCATCGATGTAAACTTCCCTACACAGATTCTGAAGGAATACGATGTCTTCTACTGTTGCAACTGATCTTACGTCAGAGAATACATCCTTCTCGATACGATTCAAGATCTCAACCTCTGCGTCTGTGTCAGGATAGTCGAGCGTAACCTTAAGAAGGAATCTGTCCTGCTGAGCCTCGGAAAGAACATAAGTACCTTCCTGCTCGATAGGGTTCTGTGTAGCGATAACTACGAAAACCTGAGGAAGCTCATACTTATGACCACCGATACTTACTGTCTTCTCCTGCATGACTTCGAGCATGGCACTCTGTGTCTTAGCACTGGAACGGTTGATCTCATCGAGAAGGAGGAAGTTGGCGTCAACCGGTCCGATCTTATCTTCGAACGTATTCTCCTTCATGTTGTAGATCTGTGTTCCGACGATGTCACTAGGGATCAAGTCAGGTGTACACTGGATTCTCGAGAACTTACCGTTAACAGCCTCAGTCATAACCTTAGCTGCTGTTGTCTTAGCAAGACCAGGAACAGACTCCAAGAGGATATGTCCGTTTGTGATCATGGCAACGATAAGTGAGAATCCGAGGAACTTCTGTCCTACGACCTTTCCCTCATAGTACTCTCCCAGGCGATTGATTATTTCGACCGCCCTCTGCAAATCTTCATTCTGAATTTCCATTAATGCGTCTCCCTTATTCATAAATATATTAGTCAACTATAATATAATATCACATTATTTATCAAATAACAGGCAAAAATGGCGCAATAATGATGTTCTCGCCTTCAGGAAGACAATATTAGATTACTTTTCTTTCTCTGAAAGCTTTTTTTCGAAACGGTCCTTACAAGTCTCAACAGGTATATCTGTAGGATATTTACCTGTGAAGCAGGCTCCGCAGTAAGCACATGAACCGTTGATAAGATTCTTGAGTTCTTCCTCAGGAAGATATCCGAGGCTATCAGCTCCGATATACTTCGCGATGCCGTCCACGTCATACTTGCAGGCGATAAGATTCTCCTTGGAGTCGATATCCGTGCCGTAGTAGCAAGGGTTCGTGAACGGAGGAGATGAAATCCTCATGTGTACTTCCTTGGCTCCGGCCTCACGAAGGAGGTTAACGATCTGACCGCTGGTGGTGCCTCGTACAATGGAATCGTCGATAAGAACGATCCTCTTTCCCTTTACCGCATCGGCAATAGGGTTGAGCTTGATCTTAACAGCATCAAGTCTTGCATCCTGACCGGGTGAGATAAATGTTCTTCCGATATATTTATTCTTGATAAAACCGATTCCGTAAGGGATTCCGGACTCCTGCGAATATCCGAGGGCCGCATCAAGTCCTGAATCAGGAACACCGATAACGACATCTGCATCAACAGGATGAGTCTTGGCAAGAATCCTACCTGCCTTCTTTCTGGCTTCGTGGACTGATATTCCGTCAATGATCGAGTCAGGTCTAGCGAAGTAGATATACTCGAAGATACATACATGCTTATCTTTTTTACCGCAGTGGCTCTTATCAGAAGTAACACCGTTCTCATCGAAAACAATGATCTCGCCCGGCTCCAAATCTCTTATAAACTTGGCTCCGACGGAATTGAGAGCGCAGCTTTCAGAAGCTACTACATAAGATCCGTCCTTGGTCCGACCGTAGCAAAGAGGCCTAAAACCTCTGGGGTCTCTCGCAGCAAGAAGTTTAGTCGCGGACATGAGAACGAGAGAATAGGCTCCGTCCAGGATATCCATGGTGCTGCTCAAAGCCTTCTCGATGGAAGGAGTCTTGAGTCTTTCCTGAGTGATGATATATGCGATGGTCTCAGTATCACTTGTCGTGTGGAATATAGCGCCCTTAAGCTCTAAATCAAGTCTTAATTCGTATGCGTTACTTAAGTTTCCGTTATGAGCCAGTGCCATCTTGCCCTTCTGATGATTGACCTCGATCGGCTGGCAGTTTGCTCTGTTGGTTCCGCCGGTCGTTCCGTATCTTGCGTGACCAACGGCGATCTTACCCTGAGGAAATTTTCGGAGGATATCTTTGTTGAAGACTTCGTTTACAAGTCCCAGATCCTTATAGGAAGAAAAGACTCCGTCGTCGTTAACGACTATACCGCAGCTCTCCTGACCTCTGTGCTGTAAGGCATATAGTCCGTAGTAGACCATGTTGGCCAGATCACATACTTTGTCGGAATAGATTCCGAATACTCCGCATTCTTCGTGTAAGTCGTTCTTCAAGTTTTTGTCCCCCACTGGTTAGATTATTCAACGGTAACCGACTTTGCAAGATTTCTCGGTTTGTCGATGTCGCATCCCTTGTTAACGGCCATGTAGTAGGCAAAGAGCTGACAAGGAAGTGCGGTAAGTATCGGAGCAAAAAGTTCGTCGCAATCCGGGATGATGAACTTCTCGTTACACGAGAATTCCCTTTCGGCGAAGCGCTCCGGGATGATGGCAAGTACCGTTGCTCCTCTGGTGCTTACCTCTTTGATATTGGACTCCATCTTGCCGGCAAGTTCATCCTGAGTTATCGGACTTACTACGAGCGTGCCGTCCTCGATCAGAGCGATGGTTCCGTGCTTAAGTTCTCCTCCGGCATAAGCCTCGGAGTGGATATATGAGATCTCCTTGAGCTTTAAGGAAGCTTCCATGGAGAGGTAGTAATCAAGACCTCTGCCGATAAAGAAGATGCTCTCAGCGTTATATTCCGCGGAAGCAAATCTCTGGATCCTGTCCTGAACATCCAGTATCTTCTGAAGTTTGGAAGGCATTTCCAGAAGTTCATACTGATAGTCTGCATACTTCTCCGGCGTGATCTTTCCGAGTACCTTCGCAAACTTGAGCGCCAGCAGATACACACAGCCGAGCTGTGTCGTATAAGCCTTGGTGGAAGCTACTGAGATCTCAGGGCCGGCTGCCGTATAGAGCACGTAATCCGACTCACGGGCAATGGTACTTCCGATAACGTTAACGATAGCCAAAGTCTGACTGCCTCTGTTCTTTGCTTCTCTCATGGCATTTCTGGTATCAAGCGTCTCACCGGACTGGGATATGACAACCGTAAGGGTGTGTTCATCGATGATCGGATCGGAATAGATAAACTCACTTGCGACCGTACACGTGACAGGTATCCTGCAAAGCTTCTCGATAAGATACTTTCCGATACAGCCCGCATGGTATGCCGTTCCGCAGGCTACGATATTGATACTGTTGATATTTGAAACGAATTCCTTGGTGCACGGGAAATGCTCAAGGAAGATATCTCCATCCTTGATCCTCGGAGCTACTGTAGCCTCGAAAACCTTAGGTTCTTCGAACATCTCCTTCATCATGAAGTGTGCATAACCGCCCTTCTGTGCGGCATCCGTGTCCCAATCGACGTGAGCGACTTCGTAATCAAGGACCTCACCGTGAACATCCTTTATGGTAATTGAGTCCTTGGTCATGATAAGGATGCAGTTATCTTCCATGAAGACGACATCTCTGGTGTATTCGATCAAAGCAGGGATATCGGAAGCTATGAAGTTCTCCTTATCTCCGATACCGATGACGATCGGGTTGTCCTTCTTGGCACAGATGATCCTGTCAGGATAATCGACGCAGAGGACACAGAGAGCATAGGAACCTACGATATCCTGAAGCGCTCTTCTGATAGAGCCTTCGAAGTCATGCTCCTTTTTTGTGTAATAGTATTCGATAAGCTGAGCTGCTACTTCCGTATCAGTATCGGAAGCGAACTCATAGCCCTTTTTTCTAAGGAAAGAACGAAGTTCGGCATAGTTCTCGATGATACCGTTATGAACAACGCAGATCTTGCCGTTCATTGACATATGAGGGTGGGAGTTCTCGTCACTCGGTGCACCGTGGGTAGCCCATCTGGTGTGGCCGATACCTGCGGAAATGCTGTTCTTGCCCTTCTCGGAAAGATCATAACCGCTGTCATCCATGAGCTTATAGAGTTCTTTGACCTTGCCCTTCTTCTTGATAACGTTCAGTTTGCCGTTTTGGATGAAGGATACTCCTGCAGAATCATAGCCGCGGTACTCCAGGCACTCAAGCCCTTTGATGAGAACCGATAAAGTGTTCCTTGCTCCGATATAACCGACAATTCCGCACATAAAAGCACCTCCGTTCGCTTTTATATTACTTTACGGAGGGCTGATTTTTAATCGTTTTTTTCTATAGGATTTTTACTGTTTTTTAACTACTTTTTGTAGAAGATTACTCCTCAACTTTTTGCAAAACGCCCATTGCGTCACGCTTATAGGCGGTTCCGCAAGGAGATTTCAGGAGAGGGATTATCTCAGGATCGTAGTTTGCGAGCTTGTTAAGGGTATATGCTCCGCCGTTCTTCGGATTGTTCATATAGCCCGAGGATTCGGTTCCTGCAAGAAATCTCCAGCCGCTGTCGTAATCGTTTACAGGCTCTTCCCTGTACATATAGCCGATCTTCATGCCGTCAACGATGATCATGTCTGTGGCAAAACAGCCGTCAGCATCGTCCCAATCGGTCAAAAGCGGCTTTAAATCTCTGTCTTTAATCTTTGAATTCTTGATGATCGGCATATCGTTACTCCCTTATCTCAGTTAGTTCTACGTAGTATTTTAACATATCGAGAGTTTTTCCAAAGTCCTCATAACACCGTTCTCGTCGTTTGAGGCTACAGACTCAAAAGAAGCGATCTTCTTGAGCTCAGGATGAGCATTGGTCATGGCGCAGCTCCGGCCGCAGGACAGAAGGAGTGATTCATCGTTAAGGTAATCACCGAAAGCCAGGGACGTTTCACAGGAGGCGCCCGTGATACTCTGGATCTTTCTCATCGCACCGCCTTTGCTGACGCTCTTGTTGGCGATGTCGATCCAGCAGTTGCCGGAAAGGAGATAGTCGAGCCTGTCGTTGATAGGAGTGATCTCATTGAAGTAGTCGTTGGCACGGTATCCCTCGACAAAGATAGCGATCTTCAAGATGTCGTCCTCAATGTTTTCGAAAGAATCGACAAAAAGAAGCCTCTTGTAGTATTTGTAGGAATTCTCGTAGCAGTCCTTTGATGCTGTCTTGAGCATATAGGCGGAGTTGACGCCGCAAAGGATCAGGGAACAGACAGAAGGATCGGAGAATTCCTTTATGCAGGCATCCACATCGGCTCTGTCCATCGGGTCCTTGTGAAGGACCTTGCCGCCACGTATGACGAGAGCGCCGTTCTCTGCGATGAAGAACAGCTTGTCTTCGCACTTCGGAAAAAGGTCCAGGATATTGTAATACTGTCTGCCGCTGGCTATGACAAAAGCGATCTCGTCGTGTTTAAGCACAAGATCTTCAAAGCCTTGGGGTACATTCTTGTCTGAATCAAGAAGCGTACCATCCAAGTCAGTCGCAACAATCTTAATCTCTTCTGACATCAGGTCTTCAAATCCTCGTTCGGAATCTTATAGTTGCCTGCAAAGAACTCGATAGCTTTGTTGGTCTCTTCCTCATCTCTTCCGACTCTGTCACAAAGGGACACGTCGTAACGGAGATTCGGGAGTTTCTTCTTAAGCTGCTTTATGCAGGACTTGTTATTGCCGCTTCCGCTCAAAGTGAAAACACCCGTGAATTTACCGCGGACCGACTCATTTTTCAGGAAAGCCATAAGGTAAGGAGCTGCTCTTCCGGCCCATACCGGAGTTCCGAGAATGAACTCGTCGTAGGAATCCAGATCATCTTCTACCGGATAAAAAGCTGACCCGAATCCGAACAATGCTTTACCGCCGCCGGCCATAAACTTGCCGGGACCTGATTCAGGGATATCGTTGACCGGTTTGATCTCGATAAGATCTGCACCGATGATCTTCGATATCTTCTCAGCTGCTTCTCTCGTATTACCCTCAAAGGAGTAAAAGATTATAGCTCGTTTCATACCTTTCACCATTTCTTTCCAATTCTAAGTTCATTATACAGAAAAAACCGAACAATGCGTATCAATCTTTTTTGAATGGAGAAAGGCTTAGGACATTACTCTTCGCCGTTGTTGAGCTCGTCAAACTTGGCCTTCATCGTAGGATTATTCTTCGTAAGTCTCTTGATGGAAAGATCCTGTGCCTTGTTGTTGGCAAGTCTCAGATTATTCTCGGAAGAAAGGAGTGCATCCTTGGTCTTCTGAAGATGGCTTATAGTCTTGTCGATCTCATCGATGGCAGTCTGGAACTTCTCACTGGCGATCCTGTAGTTCCTGCCGAACTTATCCTTAAAGTCGTTCATCTCCTGCTCGAAATTGGTGATGTCTATATTCTGATTTCTGACAAGAGCAAGTTCCCTTCTCGCATCGAGAGCCTTAAGAGCTGCGTTACGAAGGATCGTTATCATCGAGATGAAACACTGAGGTCTTACGACGTACATCTTGTCATATTCATAGGAGACGTCCGTGATTCCCTGATAGACCGTGCTGTCTGCTTCGAGCAAAGATACGAGAACTGCGTATTCGCACTTCTTCTCGTTTCTGTCCTTATCCAGTTCCTTAAAGAAATTCCTGTTGAGATGTTTCTTCTCAGTGGAGTCCATCTCATTTTTCATCTCAAACATGATGGACAGCAATTCCATTCCGTTCTCATCATATTCACGGTAAATGAAATCGCCCTTGGAACCTGTGGAGGATATCTCGTTATCCTTACCGAATTCGGCATTAGGGAAAGCTGCGAGCCTGATCTTATTAAACTCGTCAAGACAGTACTGCTCAAGGGATTCACCGATCATCTTGGTGGACATGCTGGTCTTAAGATCCTTATAGTAATCGATCGCTTCATCCTTCTGCTTGAGCTCGTTCTGATGAGCCTCTATAAGGTTCTTCTCCTTAAGCTCGAAGCTCTGTCTGTTCAATTCGAGCTGATTGGAAAGCTCAGTGATCTTCTTATCCTTCTCGATGATCGCTTCCTTGATCTGCAATTCGGAATTTGTCTTGTCGATCTGCATCTGGGACTTAAGCTGGATGATCTCGCTATCCTTCTCGGAAAGAATCTTCTTGCCTTCTGCTTCCGCATCTCTCAAGGCAGCCTCTTTTTCCATATCGGCAATGGCGAGCTTCTCGCGAAGTTCGGCGATGATCTTGTCCTTGTCCTTCTCGACATCGGCAACGGCGATCTTGACCGCATTTTCCTTTTCCTGCTGGACTTCCTTACTGAATTCCTTATCTCTGACCTGCTTAACGATAGCAGCGTAACCTGATTCGTCTACCTGAAAAACTTCACCGCACTTAGGGCACTTGATTTCCTGCATAATATTCCTCCTCATCTGACGGAATGAAACTAAAACTCTTATGCACAGATTATAACACTCAAGGGGGTGTCATTAATGGTACATCAGGATGATTTCGCGGAAGAATTTTAAGGTTGTTTTCGAGAAGAAAGATAATCGGCGATCCAGCCTGTCACGCCGTTCGGGAGGCGCGGATCCATAGGAGTTCCGTCATCAAACATAAGGTTGGACTGAATGCCGTTCATGAGGCAGTGCTGGCCCATCTCGAAGCCGAAGTTGATGGAGGCGATTCCCTTGTCGCCGTTATAGACCCAGTCAGGCGTAAAAAGGAACACGTTCTTCATCTTCTGAAGGCGCGGGATCCTGGGGGTGACATTTTCCTCAAAACCCGTTATCTCGTCGCGTTTGCCGTCAGCAAAGAAGAGACAGAGTCCTTTCTCATCGAAAACGTCCAGTACTTTATCGTCCGGGATGGTAGCAGCGCCGACAGGGATGATCACGTCAAAAGCAGACGGGTCGTGCTTTGCCAGAGTAAATGCGAAGCGGCCGCCCGCGGAATTTCCGAGAAGGATCTTAGCGCCGCAGGAATACTTATCAGCGAACTCGTTTATAAGAGCCATCACCGGGTCGATATAACTCTCATCCCAGGTGCCGAGAACGTCATCTTCCGTGCGGTATTCGTTGGCGATCGGAACGAGGATGTAGGCACCGTTCAAGGTCTTCTGGTATTCATCGGACGAGAACATCTCAGAACCGGAGTAGTTGATGCAAAGATCGCCCACGAGAGCATTGGATTTCCCGTGCAAAAAGACCAGGAGCGGATAGCCCTCCTTCGAAGGATAGCCGTGCTCGGTCGGGTCGAAATAATAGTACTTAAGGCCGTGGGCATTACCGGATCTGAAGCGTCCGAAATACTTGCCCGTAGGGTATGTAGGATCGTATGAGATAAATGAACCTTCAGGGATCTCAGATGCCCATGGAGGAACAGGTCTTTCAGTTATCATATTGATCTTCCTCTCTCTCGAAAACGATCACAAAAAAGCTTTGATCTCTTCCTCTGTAAAAGGTCCGATAAGAATATCGTTGATATCGTATTCAGAGACCTTATCCTTTGGAAGTTTGTTCAAGAACGTGTCAAAAGGGATCTCGCCTAACATATCTTTGTCGTTGCCGACACATACAAAGTAATTGTCGCACTCCAAAGGCTTACCGTTAACGGCCATTCCGAACGGAACGCGAGGCTTTTTAGGGAAAACATATTCCACGTCTGACATGATGGCGTAGCAGCCCTTGATGTTGCCTTCCTTCTTGTAGAAACTTACGCCTGAATAGAAAGCATCGATGTCCTGCTTGGAAACGAGCCATTTATCGAATTCGGAAGGATCTGAATCAAAGAGCTTAGCTTCGTCGATACCCATGTAAAGCGGCCAGAAAGCACCGAAGACACAGAAGGAATCAGCCTTGCCGTCGATAATGTTCTTGGAAGCCGTCTGGATCGACTCGGTATTGAACTTCTTGATGTTCTCCTCGTTAGCTGCAAAGACCTCAGCCGGCATGTATTCCTTAGCCTGGTTTCTTACGGATGCTCTCCATTCGGTCGCGATCCTCTTTACCACAGCAACAAAGAGCTCGACATCGTAATCAGCTGCCGGCATGTTGAGGGATACCGTAACTTTAAATCTGTCCTTCGGGTCGAGGTTTATCATTACTCCCCTGCCCGGACGCTTAGGGTTGAATGTGACCATGAGATCGCTCGGTCTTCCCGAGACAAAGCGCCAGTTCTCATCATAAGAACCGATTACCAGGTCATCTCCGACTATCATCTTCAAGGATAGATCCAAG
>CADCQX010000185.1 GCA_902803695.1 Oscillospiraceae bacterium | reverse complement strand
ACTTTTTATTGCTGCAGTATTCTTTCCTACTGTATCCACATAATATCCTCTGCACCAAAATTCGCGATTTCGATATGCGAACTTCATGTTCCCATATTTCTGATAGATCATCTGAAGACAAGGTTATCGCCAGGAAAGAAGAACTCAATAACGAGATAGCCGAATTCAAGAAGTACAGCGCTGAATTATCTGAAGTCCTTCAGATAACACTGTCCGGAGGAGGTGCTACACTGACATGGATACAGGATTGATCAAAAGCAAGAAAGCTATCATCGCATTAGCAGATCAAAAAGGCATTGGCGAAGTCATTAAACCCCTAAGCCGTGAGATACATCTGTTCGATACCTACATCGCAGGAACTTCGCACCTTAAGGACAAGTCAGTTCTCGATAAGATCAGCTGCGGAGATAAGTTATTCCTTCAGCGTGAAGACAACAAGTTTGATGATAATGCCATCCTGGTATTGAACGAAGCCAAGGACAAACTCGGTTATGTTCCCGAGCGAGACAATATTGTCTTTGCACGTTTGATGGATGCAGGTAAACTTCTGTGCGGAAAGATAAAGAGTATTGAACCTAAAGGCACGTTTAGGCTCATAAATCTCGAGATATATCTGATAGATTTTTGACACAAAATGAGGGACTCGGATCCTCGAGTCCCTCGATCATATTTTTTAATTGGTAAACTTCTCTTCGTAACTCTTCTGATAGTAAGAGATATCGAGATACTTCCCGAACTTTTTACCTATCCGTTTGAACCTGCCGCACTCGGTAAATCCCTGCGATTCAAGAAGAGCTCTGCTTCCTTCGTTATCGGCACTTAAGCCTGCCATTATGACAGCGATATCACTGTCTTTTATCATCGCCTCCAGATAAGCAAATGCGATCTTACCGATTCCCTTTCTGCAGTATTCCTTTTTCAGATAGATCGTGAATTCATAAGTCTGCCTATATGCCTGCTTCTTATAGTTCCACGGCTTAAGGACTATGAATCCTGCGAGGTCATCACAACATTTTATCGCGAAGGATCTTGTAAGCGGATTATCGATCTGGTAATAGGCCAGAAAATCATCTGCACTTATCGCATCCGTGTTGTATGAAGCTGTTGTATTCAAAACGTAGTAGTTATAGATCTCTACGATGTCTTCCGCATTCGACTTATCAATATCTACAAAGGTTACACATCCCATTCTTCTTTGCTCCTTATTATTTCTTCTATGATCTCCGCGGCGCTGCCGACTTTAAGAGGACAGAAATCTTTGAAAAGTCCACTCTCCTTAGCGGCATTTAGTCCGTCAGGATTCGACACATCATAACCCAGAAGATCGTTACATATATATGAACCGTTTGCTTCCTTGAAACGATCCAGCATCATCTTTGTCAACATGTTCGTGCGCTGTCTTCCGTTCATGTCGCCCTTGGTGGTATGTCCGTACATAAGCGATAATGCGATCAGCGCACCCGTACATGCACCGCACACTTCACCCTTGCACATTCCCGTACCAAAACACGAGCCCAGTTTCAATGCCTGTTCTTCAGTAATCCCGCACTCATCTTTGAACGCCGCCAGAACCGCCTGTGAGCATAGCATTCCTTCATTAAAGCAACCAATTGCCAATTCTTTCTTACTCATCTTCTTCTTCCTTTCTGCATGCCTCGTTAAATATTTTCAAGGCCTCAATGACCATTTCTCTTTTGTCTTCATCGATCTTCTCGAAAACACTCTTGAACTTAACATTCATATCTTTCTCGATCTTGCTATATCTCTTCTTACCTTCAGAAGTAAGCTTAAGGACAACGCTTCTTCTGTCTTCTTTGGAAGATTCTCTTGTTACAAAACCTTTTTGAACAAGTTCTTCAACTCCCCTGCTTATGCCGCTTTTGTCCAGTCTTAATATCTCGGAAAGCTCCTTTACGCAGATACCCGGTTTTCTTCCGATCTCCACGACCAGAAAACATTGAAGTGTATTAACAGAACACTGACAGCAGTCAGCTTTATTGATATTTTCGAGATTACGCTCGAGCTGTCTTGTGTATTCTCTGAAAAGGCTAACATTATCCATACGCCACCTCCTATGATGTCGTATGATAATCCGATTAGTTGCGTTTGTCAACTATTTATTTTCGCAACTATATTGTTCCTTATGTCTATGCATAAAAAAGAGCGCCAGTACGACGCTCATAGAATCTGACTTATCCTGTTTTCATTGCTTGAAGCGCATGAAAAAATATATTCCGATCATAATGACCGCAAAAAAAACGGCAAGGTAGATAAATGTTGAAATGAAGTGCGACTTTGTCTTTGAATTAAAATAGTAAGCCGTACAGTTCTGATCAGGATCGGATGGGTCGTAGCATATCTCCGCTTCGTATTTGTCGCGGCCTGCACCTGAGCCCTCGCCTTCTCCTTTGTAGAGAACACCGCCTACCGTAAACTCGTAGGATACCATGCACTTTGTCGTGTATTCCGGACGGCCTTCATCGTCATGTCCGCGCTGAACGGATATCATATTTCTGTTCGTGATCTTACCCAAGGCTCTGCCCGTATAATTCTTGTATCTGGCACGAGCTTGAAGTCTTCCTGGGATCATAAGAAGTTGGGATAGTATAAACATGGCAAATACGCCAAGTACAACGAGACCAATACCCGTGAAGAGCTTACGTTCGTCATCACTGAGGTTATTGAGAAAATCCAACTTGTCGAGCATATCCGTGTCCTCCTTACAACAGCTGTCATTTCCCTTCCTGCCCTTATATTATCACATCTGCGAGCAAAGAAGCTGATATCATTTATAAGTTCAGCCGCGCCAAATGTTTTGTCTTGCTTACAAGGTAAAAAACATGCTATTTATTGTTCATTCGTAGGCAACGGAATGCATTTCTTAAGGATCAGATATCTTCTGGGAAGGATCGTCGCGCTGCCGTTAACGGTTTCGCCTGTGATCATATCCGTTCCATCAAGGTCTTTGACCTCGGCAGGTTCTTCACCGATATTGAAGTAGAACTCATATGTATGGTCATCGCCGTATCTTACATGATACTCGATACCCGACGGAAGATCCCTGGTCTTGATGCCCGCATCGTTAAGGATCCTACTTACAAGTTCTCCCATATCTTCATTGATGAGCCTTGCTGCCTGATAATATGCCTTTCCCTTGCCGTAACATTTACAGGTGATCGCCGCCGTATCCTTATAAAAATCATCAGTGTATGTACCGATGATCTCGGCATCGATCGGCTTTATGAGTTCGGCATAGTCTTTTACGACCAAAGTCTTGCCGTCCATACTGATGCCGTTCCTGTCAGAAGGATAGAGCGTATCTATCTCTTCGTTGACAA
Organism: Oscillospiraceae bacterium; assembly: GCA_902803695.1. GTDB lineage: Bacteria > Bacillota > Clostridia > Saccharofermentanales > Saccharofermentanaceae > Saccharofermentans. The sequence continues at coordinate 6,876 of CADCQX010000185.1, read as the reverse complement.
TACCGAAAAGGTCTTTCAATCCGTCACCCGGGAACCCGCCTTCGTAGCACAGCGAATTCTCGTTTACGTAGCCGGTCATGTAGGTTGCCAGAAGTACGCCGCCGTTTTCGACAAACCTCTTCAACTTCTCTATAGTCTCAGGTCTTATGAGGAAGAGCATCGGCGCGATGATAAGCTTATAATCTTCAAAGTCATCGTTAACGGAGATCACATCCGCCTCAACTCCGAAAGGTATCAGGCTCTTAAAATGATCCATACAGGTAATGTCGTATTTCTTCGTTGCTCTGCTGAATCCCCCTGACACATCTATCGACCACCAGCAGTCCCACTCAAAGATAACTGCTGCTTCATTCTTCTTTACGGAGCCTTCGATCTCGGCGATCTTACCAAGGACTTCGCCAGTGTATGCTACATCCTTAAAGACCCTGGTATCTGTCGAGCCGCTGTGATCCATGACAGCCCCATGGAACTGCTCGGCTCCTCCCCTTGATCTTCTCCACTGGAAATACTGAATGGAATCCGATCCGCATGCGACAGTCTGGCATGAGAACTGATCGTGAACATGAGGACGCTTCAATTTGTTATAGTCCATCCAGTTTACGTGTGCAGGTGCGCTTTCCATCAGGAAGAACGGCTTGTCTTTCTTAAGACACCTGAGGAGCGTATGATCAAAAGCCGATTCCATCATCGTGTCTTCATATCTTTCATAATCGTTGTGGAACTTCGGATAACTGTCCCATGAGATAAAGTCGATCCTCTTGGCCAGCTCTCTATAGTCAATATCGTAAAATCTCTGCATGAGATTGGTCGTGATCGGAACATTCTTGTTCAGTGAAGCTTCCCTTATAGTATCGATCTCGACAGAGATATAATCAGCATAGTTATAGGTAGTGAATCTGTGCCACTCGAGCTTAAGCGCCATAAGAGCGTTTTGACCGTTATGGTAAGGCGGCTCGATATCAGAAAAATCATTATACTTGGCGCTCCAGAAGGAACTCCACCACTCATGGTTAAGTAAGTTGATATCATTATTGAAACGCTTCCTTAAATAATCCCTGAATTTCTCTTTACAAAGGTCGCAGAAACACTCGCCTCCGAACTCATTGGAGATATGCCACGCTATAAGACCCGGGTGGTCACCTGCGATCTTCGCGAGCTTACCGTCTATGATCCTTACCTTGTCTCTGAAAACTTCCGAAGACAGACAATGATTATGCCTAAAGCCGTGGCGGTTCCTGTGTCCCATAGTGTCAACACGCATGACTTCCGGGTATTTGTGATCCATCCATACAGGTCTTGCACCTGAAGGCGTAGCCAGGATCGTACTTATACCGTTCTCGTATAATCTATCCATGACTTCGATCAGCCAATCAAAATGGAATTCACCTTCCGCCGGCTCATAGGCTGACCAGGAAAACACACCGAGAGTTGCCTCGTTGATACCTGCCTTTTTCATATATTCGATATCTTTGCTGAGTATATCAGGACGGTCCAGCCACTGATCGGGATTATAGTCACAGCCGTGGATCAATCTGTTGACGGGATGCCCCAAAGCATAGTTCTTCATATCGGTATTCCCCCTGGTCTAGTCATTGATATGATTATAACATTCATATGCCTCGAAATTGATTTTCGGCACACAAAACGGATAGACCTTATCCGTCAATTTCATTCCTCAAAAAAACGTGATATAATTTTCCCGATATTGAAGAAATGGGGAAACGATCATGAAAAAAACTTGCAGATGGGCAAGTCTGCTACTTGCCGCCGTTCTTGTTTTCGGTTCGGCTGCTGTAGGAGGATGTCATCACAAAGAAACAGAAGAGACGTCTGAGACAGCTGAAACTTCCGGAACAACTACGAAAGCTGAGGTTATCGAAGAAGATACCGAAGAAACATCCGAGACAACCGAATGGGTTGATCCCGACAGTATCAAACTTCCGAAAGACTATAAGAATGAAGCATTGGAGCTCGCTCAAAAAGTCGGCCTTACCGAGGATGATTTAAGGGGCGAGTATGAGTATTTCATTCAGTTTGCGCAGACGGTTGACGGCAACCCTTCTCTTTACGATTATGAGGGATACGTATATCAGCTGTTCCCGATGATCGCAGATCATATCGATGAAGAGAATAAGGAATACTTTTTATCTCAGCTTGAAAACCTGGTTATCGAAGACGGAGACGCGGGACCTGAAGCGAGTGCTTATTATGCTATCGCCAATAACTATGTACTTATCGGCGGCTGGGTATTCAATACACCTGATGGGGTTGCTTCGCTTACGGTCTACCATGAGCTCGTTCACTTTGTTGACGGAGCGATCGGAGGAGAACCTGCCAATGTAGCGATTCTGAGTGACGGAAGCATTGTATGTTCGGATGAACTGACTGAAGAACAGAAAGCAGATGTAACCCAATATGTCGAAGCCAACTTTTTGGTAGAAGGCGGAGCCGAGCATTATGTGGCAAAGTATTTTGCAAACGCCAATGATCCGTCGTTTTACAACTGTATTACAGATTTTTCGATAGCACTGGAATATATTATCGGATCAGAAAGGTATGACAGTCTGTTCTTCGATTCAAATACGACTTATCAGTTCTTTAAACTGCTTGAGGAATACGGTTTCACGGATGAAGAGAGCATCAAGGTCATGAACGGGCTTCAGAAGCTGCAATACGGCAATAAGGTTAATTACGACAGCAACGATATGATAAATCCTCAGGAGACACTCACCAGGATGTATGAGAAGAAGTTCGGAACAGACTTCAAGGATGATCTTTTGTTCTGTGAATTGATCGTTTATGTAGGAAATTCCGAGTACTTCACGAATATCGCTCCTTACCCGCCGAAGTTCGAGGATATGCGTGATGAATGGAGACAGATCGTAGCCGAGGAATACGGTGTGGAGATGGATGACATCGGTTTGATGAACTATCCGACACCTGTTTTCATGGATGGCGAGGTCGTGTTCGGTTCGATATACGATGTTTTCTTCAAGAATGATTTCGGAAGAGGCGAAGAAGGTCTTTTCCAGTTTACTTATGATTTTGAGAAGGATGAGATCATAGAGGACTCAACTAAGGTCTGCGACTGGGTACCGGGCGACGTCAACGAGAAACTGAAAAACGAGGGATCAGACGGAGCCAAGGAATTGATCGAGAGTCTGAAGGTCGATAACTCGGCGGCTCATGACCAGAAGGTCACGGGAAACATAAGCGAACTTAATGATCAGTATAAGAAAGCAGCAGAGATCGGAAGCAAATACGGGATCTATTTCTGGTTCGCAGATCTTACGCCGGAAGGTCTTCTTAATGAGAATAAGACTGCAACCGATCCGGATAAGATCGATTCTGCGCTTGATGAGATCAAGGAGGTCCTTGACCTTTATCCGGAGGATTATTTTGACCAGCTGCTTTTCGAGTATTATAAGGGATTTGCGATATGCCTGTACGATGGTGATTACGAACCACGCATGAGAGGTTCTTACTGTGTCAACGGCGATTATTATATGATCATCAACATCAATATCAGCAACCCGTCGATCAGTGGTTTCTATGGTGCGGACACCGTAAGAAATATGGGCTTTACAAGTGTGAGCATCATGAAGACGCAGCTGATCTGCGAGATCTGGATGTGCACAGAAAAGTTCTTCGCGAACTACAACTCTCACTTTGAAGAGCCGACCAAGGGTGATGATTCCTGGGAGAAGGTCAATCAGAATGATTTCACCTACACGGATACAACAGTTGATGAGATCAACGAGCTCATCATGGATGATCACTACGACAGAAGTTACTTTCTCTGTAAAGAGTGCTTCACCTTCAAGACCACCGACAGATGTCTTCTTTACGAGTACGTGATGTTAAATGTATTGACTGATTCACTGACGGATCTGACGCCTAATTGCGAGGCAAAAGTTGACGAGCTCTGCGACGAGATCAGACACTACTTTGATACATCCGAATGGTCGGGTATAACGAGCTGGGAGAGCGTATAGTTTTCGAAGCATACAAAAAGACGGTGTCTCTAAATCAGAGAGGCACCGCCTTTGCTATCTGTCATTTTATTTGGGGAGCCCCACAACAGGCTTGCTGCCCGCGTATTCATAATCTTCCGCCAGGAAAGTTATTACACCTTTGGTCTTGTCGTCAGGTATTATCATATATACTGACATTCCGTCGCTATACTCCTTCTCGGCACCTGCGCCCAGCTTGCTCTTTCTTCCGTTCGTGAACTCCACATACCATGTCCCGTCTTCCTCATATACGGACTTAACGGTAAGGTATTCGATCGTATAGTCACTTGTTCCGATCTTTTTTTCTATATCCTTATCATTGAACTGTGCCTTGGCGATCTGAACGTCTCCGCCCATTGTATTTACCCTAAAGCCCTTACTGTCGTCGAACTTAGGCACCATGCAGAAAAGGAAGATTCCTGCCGCTAAAGCCATGATCGAGAGGACGAATGCGATTACCCTTGCATTCGTATTCTTATGATAGAAAACAGCATACGGATCTTCCGGAAGAACACCGAGATCGACAGTATCACCCACATTCGGAGTAAGCCTTCCCGTCCTCATGTTATCTTCCTGGAAAGCCTTATATGTGATCCCTCTTATCGTATATTCGAAAACAGGCGTTCCCGTTACGATCCTTCTCTGATGGTACGAGTTATCCGAACCGCTTCCTTCGAGCATCTTGATATAGCCGATGCATTTTCCCTGCACAGAATTCTTTTGTGCTCTCGAAAACCTCGCCATACCGATTATCGTATAAACGATAAAGAAAAGACCCGCCAGAGTAAACCAGGCGCCGCCTGCAATAAGAAAACTCTTTGTATAACCGAATTTCGGAGCGATTATCGCAGGGATGATAACAGCAAGTCCGATCATGATCGCTATTGCTGCGCCGACTCCTCTCGGTATCTTTGCCTGCTGCGGAAGCTCAACCTGTTGATCCTTATTCCCGGGCAGAAGTGCCATTATTCCGAAAGCAATAAAGATTCCTCCAAAGGTGAAAATGAGAGCACCTACCATCTTGTTGATCGAGAAGAATATCAAAAGAATGACTGCTATGGCGAATAATGCGATCGGGAAGTATTTCTTGGCATTTGCTCCCGCAGAAGCTTCAGGTCTGAAGGCTCTGCCCATCTGATCTTTCAGATATCCTATGCTCTGTTCGTATATTATCGAACGCTCTTCATCATCAGAGATCGGATTCTCGCTGAAATAGTAATAATCCAGGTCCTCGTAAAATCTCATATGTATTTCCTCCTACTGATCTACCCCGAAGATAATTTTATCAGATATTAAAGCATTTTCTTACCGAAATATCCCAGATTGTCATTGGTAACAAGGATCTTATCGCCTACGCGGGCTTCGTCGAAAGTCTCAGGATCTCCGTGAACTATGCAAAGAGTATCAGTCATATCGTCAACCTCTATGACAAACCAGTAGAAAGTACGTCTGCTGCGGTTTTTGACCGAACCTGCTCTTTGTGATTCCTTCTTAAGGAGTGTACCTGTTGCAACAAGGTTTGATGAGTTGCTCTGATTTTTCTTTACCACTCCGAAAACAATAGGCAATACACCGAACAGGATAAGACCGATTCCGCCAATGCTGAAGAACATAACTACAACACCGAGGGCGATCATTATTCCTCCGATGATAAAAAGTTTAATTGCATCTTTGCTGACCGTGTTGTTGAGCGAGGAAGCTGCAAATCGTTCGCGGTCATCGGCAGGCTGTCTGAAATTCAATTGTTCCGGCTGGATCACTCTGTAGTTTCTGTACTCTTCACTCAAACCTTCAAACGCATCAAAATACATGTCATTTACCTCTATTTCATATCTATTTGTAAATATCCCTTATCCGAGATTATATCATTACACTTTTCCGTTGTTTATGAGTTTCAGGAACCGTTGCCACATATTCTCCTCCGACCATCTGCTGATGTATCTCGAGAGAACCGTTCCAAGCAGACATCAGATACTCTTGCCCACTGCCTTCTCCCCATATGGGAGTACCCCCTCATATGAAGATTATACCACTTAAGTAAAGAAACTTTGATAGTTCGCTCATATAAAACGCCTCCCGCTATCTCTAACGGAAGGCGTATCAGGATCATATGCTCTTTACATATCGGATCTCACGAGTGCCCCAGCGCTTGAATATCTTATCTTTGCCGTCAGGACGGTAGTCGTGCTTCTCGTAAAAATTTATTCCCATCCCGTTTTCTTCCAGGACCCAGATAACAAATTCCGAGAATCCTCTCTCTTTACCCTTTTCTTCGAAAAAGCTCAGCATCTTCGCACCGATACCCATCCTTACATAGGTAGGATCCATATAGATGAAATGAAGTTCAAAGGAATTATCCTTATCATCATCTTCGCACTTGCCGATTCCCATCATTCCCTTTATGATTCCCGTATCAGGATCCTCATATATGTAGAGTTCAAATCTCTTCTCGGAAATCCAGTACTCATAAACGGAAACACGATTCTCGACCGACAGATCCTCAAAGAGGTATTTGTCAGGTACGATTCCCTTATATGCATATCTGCTGCTGGCAACTTCAATCTCAGCGATCCTTTTCGAATCGCCCACTTTTGCTTCACGGATCATTTTATTCACCTCGTTAAAATATTAATGTTTTCCTGTTTTTCTTTCAGGTCAACATCGAGGATGACGTTCTTCGATCAATGTAAACAATCCGTATTTCATTTTTTCAAATATCTCCAAAAGTATTACGAGGATTATAGCAGAGATTTTCGATCTATCCAGATGTTTTTTTCTCTTCTTTTGAATTCCCGTTACTTGTACAGTTCTATAACGGTACGGATGACTGTAATTTCGCTGTTTTTCCCGTGATAAGTACAGT